>CAIOYQ010000136.1 GCA_903862505.1 uncultured Bacteroidota bacterium | reverse complement strand
CCACCATTATAAACTTTAAATTAAATGAGGTTGAAACACCATTATATGAGTATGCAAATATCAGTACCGTATTGGCGAATACAAATAGAAATAAAATTGGAGCAAGTTGTTTACGTATCATTAAATGTTTTTATAAATTAAGGCTTAGACTTAGATTTTGCGTTTGTTTTTTTAATAATATCAAATAGGGATAAAATAATAAAAATAAAAGGCAATAGCCAAATGAATAAAGGTGTATTTATTTTAAAAAAATCTTTCTTATCTATGTATTTACCAAGAAACAGAAGAATAATTAATGCAACAGCCCATTGAGATGCTAAGCCTGCAAACTTTGTCCATTGAAAATCCTGCTCCGAATTTGAAGTGTTTTTCAATTTATTAATAATTAGTCGGTGTTTAGATTCTGATCAGGTACAATCAAAGAGGTTGTATCTAAGGATTGTAAATTGCCTTCAGATAATACTTTTTTCAAGCTTTGTAAATATTGATCCTTATACTGTATGGTTCTTTCTAAGGAATCTGTCCTTATTTTAAGTAATTGCAAAGAAGTTCTACTCTCTTTAGTTCCGTAGCCTGGGATATAGTACTTTAATGGGGTAAAAGCGATTAAGCCAATTGTTAATCCAACTAAAAGGATAAAACTAATGCTAACACCCAAATAAACCGATCTTCTAGACAACCTAAACGCAACTACTTCGTCATAGGTATCATCATTCATCACCACTAGACGGTAGGTGTTACTAGTTCTTTTAAAGGTATTATTGATGTCTAAATTTGCCATAAAAACAATTGCTTGTTAAAGATACGTTGTGATTACAATTTTTACTAAAATAATAGGGATAAATTGTATTTTTAAGGAGTTTTTGACCCTATTATGTTACTAAAAACAAATCAATTTAATTACTTCTGTTTCAGCTTTTTGGCTATTTGCCTCTTTGCTACAAATCCACTGCAAATTTATGCACAGGATACCAGCTCGAAATTGATAGATTTAAACCAGAATAAGATTGTAAAAAAGATAAACTCATTGCTGGATTCTACCCAAAATAAGATCAAAAACGAAATTTTTAATAAAGCCAATAATCTAAACCAAAATATTAACAAGGGTATAAATAATACGGTTTCTAAATTTACGCCTGTAGAAGAAGAGAGACCCTTGCCCTATGAAAAACTTTTAAATAAAAAGTATACCCTCGGTCGTAGAGCATATCAAAATACAGTTGCACAGTATAATTATTTATTTTATGCTGAAGATGAATTAAATGAGCTTATCCAAAAAGCAAGATTAAAATATCAGGAGGATTATAGTTCACTCTTAAGCTTCTATGATTATGATTTATCTGATATTTCAAAATCTAGTATTGATTCCATCATTTATAGATGCAACGCCAATATTGTATTACATGATTTGAGAAGCAATTTTGTGGACGACTCTTACCTCCTGCTTGCAAAAGCCTATTTATTTCATAAAAATTATGATACAGCCGGAAGTATTTTACAATTTATCAATTACTCATTCGATGAAAAGATAGATGGCATGGACCAAGTAATTGGTAGTAACAACAGACAAATAGATGGGAAGTTTAGTATTGCCAACAAAGAAAACAACCGAATTTGGGAAAATGAAAATGTAAGAAACGAAAGTATGGTTTGGCAGGCTAGGAACTACTTAGAATCCAATGCACTCAACGAAGGATTGAGTTTGCTACAACTGCTTAAAGGGGACGCACTATTTCCAAAGAGACTGTACCCATTTTTAGATGAGCAATTAGCTTACGCATACTATTTATCAGAATCCTACGAAAATGCAGCTAATTATCTAATTGATGCCTTACCCAATGCCGTGGATAACAATGCGAAAAGCAGATGGTATTTTTTAATTGCACAAATGTGGCAAAAAGCAAACCGTATTGATGAAGCTTATAAATGGTACAAAAAAGCCAATGAATTCACACCTAATCCTATCATTGGTGTGTATGCGAAAATTAATATG
>CAIOYQ010000135.1 GCA_903862505.1 uncultured Bacteroidota bacterium | reverse complement strand
AGGCGCTTTATAAAAATATAAGCGCCTTTTTATTTCTCCTCTTATGATTTTTTCAACGCCACCCATAAACGGTGGCATTGATTTACAGTTACTCTTTTTATAAAAACAGAAGCGCCTTTTTATTTCTCCTCTTATGATTTTTTCAACGCCACCCATAAACGGTGGCATTGATTTACAGTTACTCTTTTTATAAAAACAGAAGCGCCTTTTGATTGCTCCTCTTATAATTGGTCCTACCTATTCATGCTGGCTAAAAACTCTTCATTGTCTATCGTGCCACGCATGCGTTTTAATAGTTCGTTCATTGCTTCGTCGGTGTTCATATCATTTAAGAATAAACGTAAAATATTCATTCTTTGTAACACATCTGCCGATAATAATAAATCGTCACGACGTGTACTAGATCCTGTTAAATCAATTGCAGGGAAAATACGTTTGTTGGCCAAACGACGATCTAATACCAATTCCATATTTCCTGTACCCTTGAATTCTTCAAAAATAACCTCATCCATTTTAGAGCCAGTATCTACAAGGGCCGTAGCAATAATGGTAAGTGATCCTCCATTTTCAATTTTACGCGCAGCACCAAAAAATTGTTTTGGCTTTTGCATCGCATTTGCTTCCACACCACCCGATAATACCTTACCTGAACTTGGCGCTACTGTATTGTGTGCACGTGCTAAACGTGTAATAGAATCTAATAAAATGACTACGTCGTGTCCGCACTCTACTAAGCGCTTTGCTTTTTGTAAAGCCATGGTAGAAACCTTCACGTGTTTTTCAGCCGGCTCGTCAAATGTAGAAGCAATCACTTCTGCTTTTACAGAGCGCTCTACATCGGTTACCTCTTCTGGTCTTTCGTCCACCAACACCACCATTAAATAACATTCTGGGTGATTGGCTGCAATAGCGTTAGCGATCTCTTTCAATAACATGGTTTTACCTACTTTTGGCTGCGCTACTAATAATCCTCTTTGTCCTTTTCCTATCGGCGTAAACAAATCCATAATACGCGTGCTATAATTATTTGCAGTGGTATATAAATTTAATTTTTCAAAAGGGAAAAGGGGTGTTAAATAATCAAAGGGAATACGATCACGAATTTCGTCTGGCTTTTTGCCGTTTACAAAATCCACCTTTGTTAATGCAAAATATTTTTCTCCTTCTTTTGGAGGGCGCACAAAACCTTGAACCGTATCTCCTGTTTTTAAACCAAACATTTTTATTTGTGATGGGGATACATATACGTCGTCCGGAGAAGATAAATAATTATAATCGGAGCTTCTTAAAAAGCCATATCCATCGGGCATCATTTCCAAAACGCCCTCGGAAGGAATGGCGCCGTCAAATTCTATATTAAAATTAGACTCTTTTTTAGGCGCTGGTCTGTTTTGGTGCTGGTGCTGTCCTTGACCCGGACCTCTTTGTCCACGAAATTCACCCCCTTGTTGACCACCGTTTTGGTTGGTTGGTTCTCCCGTCTGTGGATCGGTACCTTCTGCGGGATTGGTTTGTTCTTGGCCAGATGTTGTTGGAGCAGGCGTGCTTGCAGCACTCTCATCCCCAAATAATTTTGCCGCCATTAGGGAAGCTTTGTCGTCAATACTTTGACCCTGATTTTCACCTTCGGCAGCATCCGCTTTCTTAGCCAATGGCTTGCGGGCCCTTGTTGGAGCCGCTTCTTCTTTAACTGGGGCAGTTTTTTCTGACTTTGTGGATTTGGTAAGAGGCGCAGCAACAGGCTTGCGTCCCCTTTTTGGTTTGTCGTCTTTTTCTTGCACTGTAAATCTTATAATTTATTTAAATATCGAATGAGTTCGGGGGGCTTTTTGAGAATTTTTTTGAATTTTTGGTCCAGATGGTAGGACTGCTTGGGGTTTGGGCGATAAGAACAAAACAATGAATCGCCGCTTTCTAATGCAATGTTAAGCAGTTTTTCAATAAAAAAACAATTTTTTATGGGTTATCTTTGCGCTACAAATCGATCAATCAAGATATATGTTCAATAAAAGAGTAAAAATCAAACAATTATTAAGCGGTACCGACAGTGCAACTGCTGTGGGGTCCGAAGTGGTGGTCATGGGCTGGGTGCGCACTTTCCGTAATAATCAGTTTATAGCTTTGAACGACGGCAGCACGAATCATAATGTGCAAGTGGTAGCGAGTTTGGGTGAATTTGAAGATGCATTATTAAAGCGTATCACAACGGGCGCCTCATTAAAGGTAAGTGGCGTTGTGGTGGAGAGCCAAGGAAAAGGTCAGTTCGTGGAAGTAAAAGCAACGAGCATAGAAATATTAGGAGACAGCGATGCTGAAAAATATCCATTGCAACCTAAAAAACATTCCTTAGAATTTTTAAGAGAAAAAGCGCATTTGCGTTTTAGAACCAACACTTTTGGATCGGT
>CAIOYQ010000134.1 GCA_903862505.1 uncultured Bacteroidota bacterium | reverse complement strand
TTTAATGTATATGGTCCTAACGAAGGGCACAAAGCGCGCATGGCCAGTGTGATATTTCATTCCTTTAATCAGATTAAAGCATCCGGCTTGGTGAAATTATTTAAAAGCCATCGTCCCGATTTTAAAGACGGGGAACAATTGCGTGATTTTATTTACGTGAAAGATTTAGTGCATGTAATTTTTTGGATGATGCAGCATATGATAGCAGGAACTTGGTCTGCTAGTCACAATGGTTTGTATAATTTAGGAACAGGTAAAGCAAGATCATTTTATGATTTAGCTGCGAATACCTTTACCGCACAAGGTTTACAACCTAATATTGAATTTATGGATATGCCTTTGGATATAAGAGACAAGTATCAGTACTTCACCGAAGCCAATATGAACAAGCTTCGCGCTGCTGGTTATGACAAACCGTTTTCAAGTTTGGAAGAAGGCGTTAAGGATTATGTCTCAAACTATTTAGTCCCAGGCAAAGGTTACTAATTTTTTCTATCACGCACATCGTTTTGAAGAAGCCCTGTAATATTGTTCCACGAAGCCGATTTCGGCTGCCTGCCGCTTAGGCAAGTGGAAGCAATATTACAGGGCGTTATTAGTTTAAAAACTAATTTTAGTGCGCTTTCAAAAACGCAATGGCTTTTGCATACGCATCAGTAGTAGCTGTTGGATTAAAGCCAGGGTTACTTGGATTCGCAAAACCATGCCCTGCATCATATCTATTTACAGATAAATTTTTCCCTGCTGCTATCATATTTTTTTCAAAATCATTTACCATAGTAGGAGAAGGCGCTTGGTCTTTATTTCCAAAGAAACCAATGATGTCACATTGAATAGATTTTAATTTATCCATATTGGTCTCCGGTCTTCCATAATACATAATACTTCCTTTTGCTTGAGGCCCAGCTAAAATTGCTGTTTGTAAACTCCACATGCCACCAAAGCACCAACCTACACTATAAATAGAAGCGTCTGCTCCAGCTTGTTTAATTGCACCTTGAATAATGGCATTCATTCTGCCCATATCCGCACCACGCATTAATTTCATGGCACTATCTGGCGTAGCGGCTACTTTTCCATCGTACATATCTACTGCCATTATATTCATATCGTCTAAAGCGGTAAAATATTTATCTGCTTCTAATTTAATATGGTCATTTAATCCCCACCATTCTTGAATCACAATTAACCATTTCTTACTCTTCTTTTTTGAAGGGATAAAATAGGCATTGGCTTGTTTCCCGTCTGCCGCCTCAAAACTGGTCATTTTACCTAATAAATCGGCTGGATTTACGGTCAAAGGGGTAATATGCATAGCAGCAAATGCAGGCGTGGATGCTTCCAGTTGATAAGCTTGTAAGGTCTCCATATTTAAACATTCGATCACGTCGGTTTTACTAACAGGACTATACTGTGTTTGCTCCCAATGCCAACTCATTAATCCGCCTGCCATTAAGGTAAGAAATAGGCCAAAAAGTAGTTTTTTCATAGAATTTTATTGGTTTTTAGTGAAGATGTTCACGTTTAAATAACAGTTTTAAACATTTTATGTTCAAGAGGCCAAGCGATTTTTTTCACGTCTTTTTTTGGCGTAGTTTTGTATGACCTCTTGGCTTTTTTTCCCATTAAAGATAGGTCGAATTAACAAACCCCATATAAAAGGGTGATCCTCATAGGAAACTATGGCTGGGATTGCTTTTTTATATATTTGAATTGTAATAAAATTATGGCAAAGTACATTTTTGTAACTGGTGGCGTGACGAGTAGTTTAGGGAAGGGCATTATTGCGGCTTCTTTGGCTAAATTATTGCAAGCAAGGGGCATTACGGCTACCATACAAAAATTTGATCCTTATATTAATGTGGATCCAGGTACTTTGAATCCTTATGAACATGGAGAATGTTATGTAACGGAGGATGGCGCAGAAACTGATTTAGATTTAGGTCACTATGAGCGTTTTTTAAATACACCTACCTCACAAGCGAACAACGTCACTACTGGTCGCATCTATCAGACGGTTATTAATAAAGAAAGAGCTGGCGAATTCCTTGGCAAAACAGTACAAGTAGTCCCTCATATTACAGATGAAATTAAACATCGAATGCTGTTATTGGGCCAAGATGGGAAATATGATGTAGTCATTACAGAAATTGGAGGTACTGTGGGTGATATTGAAAGTTTGCCTTTTGTGGAAACGGTGCGTCAAATTCAATGGGAACTTCCAGAGGAAGATGTTATGGTAGTGCATTTAACTTTAGTGCCTTATTTAAAAGCGGCCAAAGAATTAAAAACTAAACCAACACAACACAGTGTGCGGATGTTGAGTGAAGCAGGGGTTCGTCCTGATGTAATTGTATGTAGAGCAGAAGAGCCATTAAATGACGATATCAAAAGAAAAATTGCCTTATTCTGTAATGTAAAAGCGGGAAGGGTTATTGAAGCAGCAGATGCTTCTACTATTTATGAAGTGCCTTTAAAAATGTTAGAAGAAAAATTAGATTTAATCGTTCTTGAAAAATTAAAAATCACAAATTTCAAGGAACCTGATTTGACTAAATGGAATGTCTTTTTAACAAAATTGAAAAATCCAAAATCAACGGTTAATATTGGTTTGATAGGAAAATATATTGAATTACAAGATGCTTACAAGTCTATATTGGAAGGCTTTATTCATGCCGGAGCGATGAATGAGGTGAAAGTAAATGTGGTTAATGTGCATAGCGAGGAGCTTAATGCGGAAAATGTAAATGAAAAATTAAATGGCTTAGATGGTTTATTAGTGGCGCCTGGTTTTGGTAACAGAGGTATTGAAGGAAAAATTATAGCAGTACAATATGCAAGAGAAAATAAATTGCCATTCTTTGGTATTTGTTTAGGAATGCAAATGGCCGTGATTGAATATGCAAGAAATGTGTTGGGATTAAAACAAGCACATTCGGTAGAAATGGATCCCAATAGTCCAGACCCTGTAATTAATATGATGGAGGAGCAAAAGCGAATCACCATGATGGGAGGAACCATGCGTTTAGGTTCATATCCATGTACCATTACTGAAAATACTTTGGCACATAAAATTTATGGTACAACTTCTATTAACGAACGTCATCGTCATCGTTATGAGTTTAACAATGATTATCTAAATGCATTTCAGGATGCCGGTATGGTGACGAGTGGCGTGAATCCAGCTACTGGATTAGTTGAAATTGTCGAACTACCTAACCATCCATTCTTTATTGGGGTACAATACCATCCCGAATTAAAAAGTACGGTAGAAGCTCCAGCTCCACTATTTGTTCATTTCATTGAAGCGGTTAAAAAACATGCTAAGGGATAGAAATTTTGGTTAACTTGTTAGCACACAATTAGCTAATAATTATGAATCAGAAAATCGTAGTCTTTTTATTTGTTTTAATAAGCGCTAATGCGTTTAGTCAATCCCAAGAAAGTTTGATTTGGTCTAAAGACGGCCAATCTTTTTATTCCATACAAAATGGAGATATTGTGATGCAAACTCCAGGCAATGCCAATGCCACTCAATGGGTGGATGGCAAGCTTTTAATTCCAACTGGTGCTAAAAGTCCTATTGAAATACAAAAATTTAGCCTCTCTGTAAATCAGGAATTGGTATTGATTCAAACGCATTCTAAAAAAGTATGGCGTTATGAAACCATGGGTGATTTTTATTTATTTAATACCAAAACAAAACAATTACAACAAATAGGGAAAGGGATGCCTGCGTCTTCATTGCAATTTGCAAAGCTCTCTCCCAATAATCAATGGGTTGCTTATGTGAGTGGACACAATATTTATGCGGAGGATTGGGCTTCAGGGAAAACGGTACAATTAACAACGGATGGCACAAAATATCTTATTAATGGAACCTTTGATTGGGCCTATGAAGAAGAGTTTTTTTGTAGGGATGGATTTAGATGGAGTCCTGATAGCAAGCATATTGCTTATTGGCAAGTAGATGCAAATGGGGTTAAAAATTATTTAATGATTAATAATACCGATGCGGCCTATCCCTTTGCAGTGCCTGTTGAATATCCTATTGCAGGGGAGAAACCCTCTAAAGTTAAAATTGGGGTGGTGGATCTAGTATCAAAAAAAACCAATTGGATAGAAAGTCCAGAGGATGCAGTATGGGGAACTTATATCCCCAGAATGGAATGGGTGCCTAATAGTAAACAAATTATCTATCAACATTTAAATAGAAAACAAAATATAAGTCAGCTATTGATAGCGGATATCGTTACTGCAAAATCAAAGTCTATTTATACAGAGCAAGAAAAAACTTGG
>CAIOYQ010000133.1 GCA_903862505.1 uncultured Bacteroidota bacterium | reverse complement strand
AAATTCATCATGTTTGCGGTATCTGCAATATTTAATTTAGTAGACATATAACTAGACAACTGTGCTTGTCTTAAATAAGGCAAGAGCATAATAGCTGTATCTGTAAAATTCATTTTGGGTATTAAATACCCTCCCATCTGCGCTTGTCTTAAATACGGACTAAGCATGGAAGCCGTGTCCATAATATTTAATTTGTTAGTAATATAGCTGCTTAATTGCGTCTG
This sequence comes from uncultured Bacteroidota bacterium, assembly GCA_903862505.1. GTDB lineage: Bacteria > Bacteroidota > Bacteroidia > Chitinophagales > Chitinophagaceae > Sediminibacterium. The sequence goes on along the minus strand of CAIOYQ010000133.1, from coordinate 9,646 downwards.
TCTCAAATAAGGGGATAACATTAAACTTGTATCTTCTTTATTCAACTTTAAATTAATACGATGAGATAAACTACTGGTATCAAATACTTTTGAGGAAAGTTGATACGGCGTAACATATTTAATACTATCTGCAATGTTTAATTTTCTATACAATGTACTTGCCATTTCTAATTTTAATGCATAGGGCGACAAAATAGTAGATGTATCTGAAACGTTTAATTTTTTATTTAAAATAGCAGTGTCCATATTTATCGTATTAGCCGATAAAGATTGTAAAGCATATGGCACTACCCCAAATTCAACCGTGCCAAGATCAACCCATTCCTTATTGTACTCCCAATTTAAACCAGGAGAAACTGGTGTTATCGCAATGCTAAGTTGAAAATAAAAATTTGCACTTGACCAATCTATCCCGTAAATATCATTTACACCTGTATAGCGTGTGCCTTTCCCTATTACAATATTAAATATGCCAAATTCATTGGTATTGCTTTCATGATGTTCCCCAAATACGACCACTCCATTGGAAGTCCCTTTTAAAATAGTAGACTTAATATAAATTTTTCTGTTATTTGCTGGATTGCCCGCTTTATCTTTTGCAACTGCTTGAAAATTGATTCCAGCTTTAGGAGACTGTGCAAATCCATGGATATAAAAAAGAGTCATTATTAATTGTATAATGACAACAAAAGATATTTTTTTAAATTTTTTATAGCGCATTCAATTGTTTGGTTTAGTGTATATCAAAATAAAGTTTCGTATTTGCACAAATAAAGTAAACTAAATACATACCTGCAATGAGACATAAGCCTCATTTTACATTATACTACTAAAAACTATAAAAGAAGTAAAAATCAATACTAGTATATATTACAGAAGTATGCTGCTATCCTAGCACCAAATTAGCATTTCAGAAATGAGCATGGTTTCAAGAATTTATAGATACATTCGATTATAGTATTATAAAAATGAATCAAAAAGCCGGCCAATTGGTTATTATTGTCTTAGTATTATTACATAATACTGCGCTAGCCAATGTTAAACAAATAAATGACAATGGTCTTAAAAAAGCACGTGAAAAAGCAATTCATTTAGTGAACTTATGGGACAGTGTGAATTATCATCCCAACAAATACAAAGACCCTTATTCAATAGAAATTTGGGATCAGTTATTGAGTGAACAATATGCTTTAGCCTTACTAAATAAGGATCAGGATTTAGTTTTTAAACTAAGTATACCGCTTAGCTTCACTTATCATTCTGAAACTAAATTTAAAAAAGGAATTCCTTTATTGGAAGCCATTTTAATTCAAAAAGAAAAATTAGATACGATTCAATACAAAGAAGTCCTCATTAAACTAGAAGAAGAATACAGGGCGTCTAATAATATTGAAAAAGCAATTAAAATTCGGAAGGAAAGAATTGAAAAACATTTCATTAATAATTATTGGGAAATTTATAGAGATTGTGGGTTATATAATGCAGCTAAAAGTGACCTGATTCAATTTGTAAAAATCCCTGACTTATATAGCACTAAGCGATTAAACTATTATTTTTTACTAGGTGGGCTATACACGGAGATGAAAGAAATAGATAGTGCCCTAAATATATATACAATTGCTTTAAAAGAGGCAGAAGAAACAATCATCGTAAACAAAAAGACGTCCAATGAGGAAGATCAAAAATTAGTGTATTGGAAGGCCTGCTTTATGGGTTTAATCGTAAAATGCAATATCGAGAAAGGAGATTATTCAAATTCGATTCCAACTTTAAAATTTAATATTTTGCAAAGTTTTGAAAATTCTGATAATAAAATTAGCGCAATGAATACATTGAGTAAGGTATATATTCATTTTAAACAATTTAAAGAAGCTAAAATATATCTTGATAGCGCAACTATACTCTTAACTGAAAAAACTTCTAATGTATTAGAAGTAGACCACCTATTAACAACTTCCAATTATTATGCTGCCATCAATAAAAATGATTCTGCTTATTATTACTATAAAATATATAATAATAAGAAAGAAGAGTTATACCAAAATGTGCAAAAAAACCAATCGGTATTATTATTGGCACAAATGGAAATTGCCAATAGGCGTGATGAATTGCTAGAAAGTAACAAATCATTATTTGAAAGTAATAAGGAAAATAATAGGCAAAAAATAATTTTATTGGGTTTACTTGTTAGCTTAGTCCTTTCTATAATAGTGGGAGGAATTATATATATTAATAGTTTAGCTAAATCAAGATCCAATCAAAAAATTGCAATCCAAAGTAAATTAATTAATGATAACTCAAATAAAATTGAAGCTCAATTTAATCATAATGAGTTATTATTAAAGGAGCTACATCATAGAGTTAAAAATAATTTACAAGTAATGTATAGCTTGTTGAATTTACAAAAACGAAGAAATCAAGACGCGGATACGATTGAGACCTTGTCGTCCATTCAAAATAGAATACATACTATGGCATTGGTGCATCAGAATTTATATTCTAGTGGCGATTTTGAAATGGTTGAAATTGCTACTTATATAAAAACCTTGGCCAGCCACTTGGAAACCATATATAAAGTAGATAGAAAGAAAATTGAAATGGTATTTAATATTGACGAAGCATTAAAGCTTCCTATTGAAACGGTTGTTGCCATTGGATTAATTGTAAACGAAGCAGTCTCTAATTCCTTTAAATATGCCTTTAAAAACCAGCCAAATGGAAAGGTTATGATTTTCATTGAAAGTAGTAGTAATGAAACAGAGATTAAAATTCAAGACAATGGAGAAGGGTTTGGACAGTTACCTAAAAAAGAAAATAGCCTGGGTATGAAATTGATAAAATTAATGTGCTTGCAATTAAAAGCAACACACTTATTAGACCAGACAAATGGAATCACGCACTATATAAAATTTAAAAAAGAATAATAATGGAAAAAAAAATATTGTTATTAGAAGATGAAATAATTGTTGCCCTTGATTTACAAGAAATATTAGAAACTTCAGGTTATCAAACTATGGCTGCACATAACCATACAGATGCAATAGATGTTTTAAAGAAATTTAAACCGCATTTAGCTATTTGTGATATTAACTTGGGAAATGGACCAACTGGAATTGATTTTGCAATGGAAGCTAAAAGTATACTTCCAAAATTGGAGATCATTTATGTTACCGCATTTAGTGACCAAAAAATGGTAGAAACAGCAGATTTGACCAATCCATTTAATTATATCGTAAAACCTTGGAATGAGGAACAAATTAAGGTATCGGTAAATATGGCTTTTAAATACCTTCTTGAGAAGATGAAAAAGAACTCTTTAATGGATTGTTTAAGCCTTTCCGAGTATAAAATTTTAGACCTGATCGCCAAACAGAAAAAGAGCAAAGAAATAGCGGAAATGCTGTTCATTGCCGAAAAAACAGTCAGAAACCACCGTTACAATATCATTAAAAAGCTAAACCTCCCCAACGACAACAATAGTCTCTTAAAATGGGCCATCACACATTTCAATAAATAATCATATTTTTATATTCATTTAAAGTGTATTGCGTGAACTGAATTGAGGCGTCTGCCCTATTTATACGCGCATATTTTCAACGTATTTTGCACATATTAATGTAAAAAATATGCAAACTCTTTAATTTAAAAAAAATATGCCCAAACAAGTATATACTTTAATAATACTATTTCTGTCCTTTGGCCTTACTGATACACTAAATGCTCAAGAAAAAAAACCTCAAAAAGGATTTAGTCATTTTATTGAAAATCAAGTATCCTTGTTGGCTGGATTAGACATTTCAAAGCAAGATATTAATGTAGGAGATTATAGCTCTAAATTTAACTACCAACTAGCTGACTATCAAAACAACACGTTTAAGGCTGGCTATTTTTTTGGATTCAGAATAGATGCTAAAAACAAATTAAAAGACAAATTTGATGTTTCCATCAGTTTCAATAAATTAAGTACAGGTACCAATTATAAAGATGCTAAAAGTTTAACACCCTTTTTGGGTAGTTTTTCAACGTTTAAAGCAGATGATAATTTTCTTATACTCAATTTAAATACACATTACAAAAAACAAATATTAACCTCCCATACCAATAAACGAAACTTGTACTTAATAGCTGGCCCAAGTATTGATATTCGCTTATCCAACCAAAGTGAAGACAATCAAGTGTATAAAACCTATCGAAACTTTATAATTAAGGCAGATGTGGGTGTAGAATTTGATAATCAATCTTATTACACTTTATTTATACATTATAAACAACCGCTAAGTTCATTTACGATACAACCTATCAAAACCAATTTGAATTCATTAGAAATTGGAACCGTATTCAAAATAAATGACCTTTTTTAAATATTATAATATGAATTTTAAACCAATATATACGCTCCTTCTCAGCTCCCTACTATTCGTATCCACCATTTCCTGCAGCAAAGAAATTGCACCATCAGAAGCAACCCTCTCTTATCAACTCATTGCAGATAAAACATGGTATTTGGAATATGCACAAACAACAAATGGAACTAATACTACTACAAAGTCTTATGTGGGTCAGTCCACTTATTTTATTAATTATCTTAAGAATTTAACAACTTTAGACTCAGATGGATTAGCAGGCACCTATTCATTGCAAAATATAAATAACCTATTACAGATTCAAGTGATCGCCAAAACGCCCAATGGCAATTCGAGTACTTATCAATACGAAGTGGTTAGCTTAGGTGCAAAAAAAATGGTTTTAAGTTATAGTCTAGGAGCCACAAAAACACAACTTTTCTTTTCAACCCAAAGATAAATTAACAAACACTAGCAATATTATCAATGAAAATAGTTTTGATTACGCCTAAATATAAAATTGCACCACTAGTTATTGGTATTTTACTTACTGTGCAAACCAACTATGCTCAGCAACTTACCATGAGCAGTATGGGAATTTTAGAAAATACTTCAAGTTTGTCTGCTGCAATCAATTTTAAAAGCAATGCAAAGTGTATAGATGTACAATCGGGCATTGCGGTATTGAATGGATTTAAAGGTTATGGTGAATTTGTTGTGAACTGTTCAGTGAAACAACAATTTAATATACTTGGTGTAAAAATGTTCCCGAACCCGGTAATAACAAGATCAAAGATAAAATTTACAAATACACCCTCTTTAACAGAAAATTTTAATGTCACAATTTGGAATACAGAAGGGGAATTAGTTAAAAGCATGAAGGAATCAGGATACAATATATTTCAAGGCTTACTCATTGATTTTAGCACCCTATCCCCTGGAGGATACATTTTGAAAATCGAATCCCCAGAATATATTGAAGCCCTTAAATTTATTAAGACGAACTAAAAAAATTAAAAGAAATAAATCTTCCATATGAAACTATTGATTTCAAAAACACCACTAACAGTATTAGTGGCATTTTTATTTTTAAGCCCTTTTGTTTCCAAAGCACAAATATCCAACGGAGGTATCTTTTTTCAGGCAATTGCCAGAGACAATATGTCCAATCCTGCCAAGGATAGAAAAATTTATGTGCAATCAAGTATTATACAAAATACTGCAACAGGAAATAATGTATTAACAGAACTACACCAAACCAATACCGATGCTACCGGTATTTTTAGTATAAGTATTGGTCAAGGAATTAGAACCGGTGGCCTAGTAACTAGTTTAATGAATATCCCTTGGGCGCAAGGCCCATTTTTTTTAAACCTGAAAATTGCAATATCCCCTGCTGCGCCCATCACCAATTGGGATTATGCAAAGGAATGGATTGATTTAGGCACTACCCCATTTGGGACAGTTCCATATGCTTTATATGCAGGAAAAGTAGCAGGATTAGACAGTAAATTAAATATTTCAGATAGTATAACCACATATATCACCCCCTTTCAACTGAAAGCGAAAACTTTTGATACCCTAAATCTTTCAACTCGTATTGATCGGAAATTAAACATATCAGATACTTTAAATTTATTGAGCCCCTATATTAAATTGAATCAAATAGATGGTTTAATAAGTAGTAAGCTAAATAGTATGGATACTTCCTCCATGTTAAATGCACGTATGGCAAGAGATACCATTTCACTGAGTACCCGTATCAACTTAAAAGAGAATGCAAATAATAAAACCATTGATATAATATTAGATGGCGGCCTTGATACTAAATACCCTAGTGCTAAAGCAGTAAAAACTTATGTAGATGCCTCTATTTCTAATTTAGGGGTAATTAATGTAAACAATGCTTCCATTATGGATGCAGATGCTACAACAAAAGGGAAAATAAAACTAGCAGGTGATCTTAGTGGTACTGCAGATATACCAACCATAGCAAATAATGCAATAGTTACCTCAAAATTAATGGACGGCGCCATCACTGATAGTAAAATTGCGAACGGAATAAATGCCAGTAAAGTTGGATTAGGGAATGTGAATAATACATCTGATATTAATAAACCATTAAGCATCGCTACACAAAATGCATTAGTAGTAAAATTAAATAGTAGTGATACTAGCTCTATGTTATCCAACTATCTTAATAGTATTCAAAACTTACAGCATTTAAAATTAAATAGTAGTGATACCTCCGGTATGCTTAATGCAAGAATTCAAAGAGATACAAGTTTCTTGTTACAAAAAAGTGATACTATTTATTTATCAAATAGAATAAACTTAAAAGAAGATGGAAACAACAAGTCCTTAGATATCAATGCAGACGGGTCTTCATCCATAAAATATCCAAGCACCAATGCAGTAAAACGATATGTTGACAGTGTTGCTGTTGTATTAGCTGCAGGCGGAGGCTCTGGTGGAGGTGGTGGTTCAGGTACAGTGGTAGACGCCAATGGAACAACCAAAGGGATTATTCAACTAGCAGGGGATTTATCTGGCATCGCTACTGCTCCCATTATTGCAAATTATGCAATCACCAATTCAAAAATTGCTAATTCCGCAATCACAGATGCTAAAGTTTCCTCGGGTATTCAAGCTAGCAAAGTTGGTTTAGGCAGTGTGGACAATACCAGTGATGCAGACAAGCCTATAAGTACCGCTACTCAAGCTGCCTTAGATTTAAAATATAATGCAAGCAGTGCAGCTACTTTAACCAATTCCATTAATTCAAAATTAAGTATTTCCGATACCTCTACAATGCTAAGCGATAGAATAAAGAGAGATACTTCTTGGCTATCCAATAGAATTAATTTAAAAGTAAATATACAGGATAGCAATATAGTATACACTACGCCAGCTTACCTTAATGCTAAGATTACCGATACCACTTATTTAAGTGACAGAATTAACTTAAAATACAATGCTACGGATGGTATTGCAAACGAAAGTTTAATAGCAAATAAATTAAATAAAGCGGATACCATTTATTTAGATAACAGAATCAATACAAAAATCAATTTTGCGGATAGTGTATTTGGATATGTTACCCCAAGTAAATTGAATTCCAAAATAACAGACACCACCAGTTTATCAAACAGAATTAATACACGATTATCAAGTACGGATACTGCTTATATGTTGAGGAATTACGCAATTAGTGCAAACCTAAGTCCTATTGCAAGTTCAGGTAATTACAATGATTTAATTAATAAGCCCGTTTTATTAACCAGTCCAGTAAGTTCGGTGAATGGACAAACTGGTGTGGTGGTGATTGATAAGTCTACTTTAAACCTTGCCAATGTTGACAACACAACAGACATTAATAAGCCTATTTCTTTTTTAACTTCTAATGCACTCAATAATAAGGTAGATATAAGCGCCATCAATACCCCTAATGGTATTCCGGGCTTAGATGGTAATTCTAAAATACCTAGTTTCTTATTACCTGCATTCTCTTTTACATCTGTTTCTATTGCAAATAACGCAACGGAAATGTTAAATATTGGCGCTACCTCCATAAAAGGTACTGTTGCAGTTAGAACCGACTTGAGTAAAACATATATTTTAGGGGTTGATTATTCAAATAGCATATCCGACTGGGTAGAAATGCTTACCCCTGGTGCGCCAGTGCAAAGTGTAAACGGAAAATTAGGAACCGTTAACTTAACTACATCAGATATTACAGAAGGAAGTAACCAATACTTTACTGCGACAAGGGCAAAAGCATTGTTAAGTGGGAATGCCCCTGTTAATTATAGTGCAAGTACCGGTGTGATTAGTGCAGACACGAGTACGAGTAGCTATAGTTTAATTACTAGATATGCTTTTCAACAGCAAAACAATACTACTACAACTTCACTTAATGCTAAAGTAAATGTAAGTGATACTTCAAATATGTTATACCCTTATGCGAAAAATACGAATATAACGAGTGCCCTATTAAACAAACTAAATCTCGCAGATACGGCGATGATGCTCAACAATAGAGTGGGTCGAGATACCATCTCCTTATCCAATAGAATCAATCTAAAAGTAAATGCTTCGGATACTGCATTTATGTTAAATACCAGGTTCGCCAGAGATACCGTTTTATTGTCAAACAGAATTAGTGCAAAATTAAATTATGCAGATACGAGTTTAATGTTAAGTAATCGATTCGCTAGAGACACTTTTGCGCTTTCTAACAGAATTAATCTAAAATTAAATTTGTCAGATACTGCAACCATGTTGAGCAGAAGAATTGGGAAAGACACCTTAGCATTATCATCTAGAATTAATCTTAAATTAAATAGTTCTGATACCAGTGCTATGTTATCAAATTATTTAAATGCATTGAATGCAAAAGAATTAATTGCTAATAAATCAAGTGATACTACATTGGGTGGCGGAAGTCCAAGTAATATTTTATACCCTACTCAATTGGCCGTTCAAAAATATGTTTATAATAATGGTGGAACAGGCGTTGGATCTGGCACATTATCTGGGACAATTGTAGATGCGACAAGCAGCGTGAAAGGTAAAATACAATTAGCAGGAGACCTTGGTGGTACTGCTGTTTCCCCTTTAGTACTTTCAATTGGAGGAGTGACCAAAGATTCTCTAGCTATTGCCTTAAATAGTATTAATTCTGCTACGCCCAACAATATTGTAAACTATATGGTAAGAAGAAGTGCAATTGGAGATTTTTCAGGCAGTACAATTACGGCTTCTACTAAATTCATGGGCAATCTTACTGGCAACGTAACAGGTAATGTAACGGGTGTTGTCACTGGAAGTTTAATTGGTAATGTAACGGGGAATGCAACCAATGTGTCTGGTGTTGTTGCACTAGCAAATGGAGGAACAGGAGCCAATAGTGCAACTGCAGCATTATCTAATTTAGGATTAGGAAATGTGAATAACACTACCGATTTAAATAAGCCAGTAAGTACATTACAACAAGCAGCATTGGATTTAAAAGCTAATTTAGTTTCTCCCACATTTACTGGATTGCCTGTTTTGCCAACGGGAACAACAGGAGTAACACAAGCCCTCAATGATAATTCCGTAAAATTAGCAACCACCGCATATGTCGCAAATGCTTTAGCCGACGCTTCGGGAAGTATTACGAATTCTGTTGCAGATGCAACAACCATATCTAAAGGAAAAATATTACTAGCAGGTGATTTAGGAGGCAACGCTACAACACCTTTAGTATTGAGTGTTGGAGGAAAAACAAAAGATAGTATCGCATTTTCAGTAAATGCTTT
>CAIOYQ010000132.1 GCA_903862505.1 uncultured Bacteroidota bacterium | reverse complement strand
TACAATATCGCCCTCCTGAATAGTCTGCGGAACAATGCTACCATGTGGCAATGCCGAGTATTTCCCAACAATGACCATTGCGCCTCCCGAAAATCCAACTGTCTTCAATGCCTTACTAATATTATTTGAAAATTCTGACTGTGACATGCCTGGCTTCAAACTAGGAAAAGCAATTTTATAGGCTTCAATAGTCGCATCATTGGCAATTTGCATGAGTGCAATTTCTGCTTTTGACTTAATCATTCTACAACCCGCCGTAATGGGTGTTGCGTCTACTATTTCAAAGCCCTTGGCCAATTGCTGTACCCCATTGGCTATAAAAAATCGAACCCTTTCTTCCATGCCAATTTTATAATGTACAACGCCGCGGTCTTTTACAGCCGCTAATATAAGTGCATAAGGGCTGTCATGTTCTTCCCAACAACGCACTTCCGCTCCAAAATCTTTTACAATTAATTCACGGGCTCTATCTTCTTCAAATTTTGGACTTATATAAATAATATCCCCTTTCGCTGGAATCACCACTCCAAAGGTTCTTTCGCTCTGTCCCCATCGCATGCCCGTATAATAAAAGCAGGAAGTAGTGCCTTCTAAAAAAATGGCGTCCATTTTATGTTGCTTCATTAATTCTTGAGCCCTTGCAATTCTTGATTTTCTTTCTGCTACGGAAATAGGTACGATATTGGGTTTAAATTCCGCAGCGATCTCTGCGTTAAGCTTAGATTGAGCTGCTATTTTATTACCAAAGGGTATACTTGCGGCACCCAAAGATGCCAACCCTAAAAATTTTCGACGATTATATGACATAACTTAAGTTTTACCATTTAAAGATATTACTAATTTAATTACACATAAAACTTTAAATTTAGCCATTGAAAATCCAACAGGATTTCTGCTTCATCTTTAATAAATTATGATTTGAAATTTTTACAGTTAATATTTGTCGGCGCGTTCTTTTCATTAAGTACCCTCAGTTTTGCGCAAAAAAAGAATGCCCATATTCAGTATCATATTAAACAAGCAAGCGATAGTATCATTATTGATGGCAAAATGACCGAAACGGCTTGGAAAAATGCACAAGTCGCTGAAAAATTTGGGATGGTGCTTCCCATGGATACCAGTGTAGCTAATTTGCCTACAGAAGTAAGAATGACGTACGATAAAAAAAATATTTATATTCTGGCTACCTGTTATAAACCCGCTCTGGGCAAGGATATGGTGGAGTCGTTAAAAAGAGATTGGAACTTTGGGAAAAACGATAACTTTCTTTTATTCATGGATACCTATGGGGATTTAACCAATGGTTTTGCTTTTGGTACGAATGCAGTAGGAGCACAATGGGATGGTACCATGTTTGATGGAGGCAGTGTAGATTTAAATTGGGATAATATTTGGACAAGTGCCGTATTTAATGATGCTACAAAATATGTTTGGGAGGCAGCGATTCCATTTACTTCTATTCGATATAAAAATGGAGTAAAAGAATGGGGTATTAATTTTAGTAGAAACGATTTAAAGACCACCGAAAAATCAAGCTGGGCAACGATGCCAAGAAATTTTCCAACATCCTCTTTATCTTATACGGGTAGTTTGGTTTGGGACCAGGAACTACCGGCGCATCAAAATAATTTTTCATTGATCCCATACTTTAAAACCAGTTATGGTAAAGATTTTGCGAATGCTGATGGCAGTAAAATAGCAACGCAACCTAGCTATGGG
>CAIOYQ010000131.1 GCA_903862505.1 uncultured Bacteroidota bacterium | reverse complement strand
ATATCTGCAATGGCTATTTTTTCTTCTTTGTCTAATCCTAAGGAGCGAATACTTTTACCTTGATCTAAATGTGCCTTACATTTTTGTAATACTTCCAATTCTACCTTTGCTTTAGGATCGGTTTTAGCCATTTTTTCGGAACGCTGTATTTTTTTCTCAACACTATCTAAATCCTTTAACTGCAATTCTGTTTCAATAATTTCTTTGTCTCCTATTGGATTAATTACGCCTTCTTCTCTTAATACATTTTCGTCTTCAAAGCAGCGAATCACATGAATGATGGCACTTACTTCACGGATATTCGCTAAAAACTTATTTCCTAATCCTTCCCCTTTACTTGCCCCTTTTACTAAGCCAGCAATATCAACAATTTCTAATTGAGTAGGTACAATTCTTTGTGGATTAATAAGATCTGCTAACTGTTGCATTCTATGATCAGGCACATCTACCAATCCAACATTGGGTTCAATGGTACAAAAACGATAGTTACTTGCTTGTGCTTTTGCACTATTACTTACTGCATTAAATAAGGTTGATTTTCCCACATTTGGTAATCCCACAATACCTGCCTGTAAAGCCATATTTTGATTATTTTAAGTGCGCAAAAATACAATTCTAATCGCAAAATGGGCTATATTAGTCCCATAAACAATCTATAATATGGCTTTAAATATCATTTGGATCGCTTTTTTCTTAATTGCCTTTGTTATTGCCTTGTGTAAACTCATATTCTTAGGAGATACCAGTATATTTAAGTTATTAGCAGACGGGATATTTGATTCTGCCAAATCATCTGTAATGGATGTAGCATTGCCCTTAACTGGGACAATGGTATTTTTCTTAGGATTAATGAATATTGCCGAAAAAGCGGGGGCTATTCAAAAGCTTGCCAAATGGATGAACCCATTTTTAAGTAGATTGTTTCCAGAAGTGCCCGCGAATCATCCATCCATGGGGCATATGGTTATGAATTTTAGTGCGAATATGTTAGGATTAGATAATGCAGCAACCCCATTTGGTTTAAAGGCCATGGAAAGCTTACAAACATTAAATCCAGAAAAAGAAAAAGCAACAAACGCACAAATCATGTTTTTGGTCTTGCATACCAGTGGTTTAACAATTATTCCTTTAACTATCATTTCCTATCGCCTAGCAGCAGGTTCACATGACGCTGCAGGTATTTTTATTCCCTGTGTATTGGCGACCATTGGTACCACTTTAGCAAGCATATTGATGGTTGGGTTTTATCAAAAATTAAAATGGGATAAAGTACTTATTAGTTGGTTGTTAGGTTTGATTGGTTTAATGGCTGGTGTTTTGTTGGCGGTGAACACACTCAGCCCTCAAAATAAAGAAGTCGTCTCCAAGGTTTTTGGCAATGGCTTACTCATATTTATTATTGTACTTATCATATTAGGGGGTGCTTATAAAAAAGTTTCAGTTTTTGACGCCTTTATAGAAGGTGCCAAACAAGGCTTTGATGTGATTGTAAAAATTATACCCTATTTAGTTGCTATGTTGGTAGCCATTCGTGTATTTAGAGATAGTGGTGCCATGGGATATATACTAAATGGCATAACATATTTAATACAATTAACGGGGGTGAATACTGAATTTATAGGTGCTTTACCTGTGGCAATTATGAAACCATTAAGTGGGAGTGGGGCAAGGGGAATGATGTTGGATATATTTCAAACACAAGGTGCAGACTCTTTTGTAGGGAAATTAGCTTCCATATTTCAAGGATCTGCGGACACTACTTTTTACATTATTGCATTGTATTTTGGAAGCGTTGGTATTAAGAAAATCAGATATGCGCTTTGGGCAGGGATTTTTGCAGATATTATTGGAGTAATTATAGCCATATTCATTGGCTACATATTTTTCAAATAAATAAAAAATAGGACAGAGACATTATAATCCTTCGCTCATTTTCATTACTTCTTTCCATTCCTTATCTGTAACAGGTTGAACTGACAATCGACCAAGTCGAACCAAGGCCATATTGGCTAAGTTTATATTTGCCTTTACGTCGGCTAGTTTAACGGGGTGCTTTAATTTTTGATGGGGAGCAAAATCCACTGCCAACCAAGCAGTTTCTTCGGTGGTTGGATCGGGGTATGCTTCTTTCACCACTTTAGCAATACCCACTATTTCCATTCCTTCATTACTATGATACCAAAAAGCTAAGTCCCCTTTTTTCATGGAACGTAAATTATTTCTTGCTCCATAATTCCGAACGCCGTCCCAAAATGTTTTTTTGTCTTTTACAAATTGATCCCAGGAATATTTAAAAGGTTCGGATTTAATTAACCAGTAAGCCATAAAATATTTATTTGATTTTGTTAAAAGTTACTAGTAACCACTCGCTAAAATATCTGCTAAGTGAATTACTTTAATTGCTTGCCCATTAAAATTAATTCTGCCGTCTAAGTGCATTAAACAACTGGTATCTGTACTAACTATATATTCGGCATCTGTAGCAATAGCGTTATCTATTTTTTGATCGGCCATGGCAACACTAATGGTATCAAACTTTACTGCAAAGCTTCCCCCAAATCCACAACAAGCATCTGTGTCAATCATCTCCACTATTTCTAATCCCTGTACTTTAGACAATAATGTTCTTGGTGCTTCTTTAATCTTACATTCTCTTAATGCAGCACAACTATCATGGTATGTTACTTTCGCATTAAATTCGGCTCCTAAATCAGTAACGTTTAAAATTTTAGTTAGGAATTCAGAAAGCTCAAACATTTGGGCAGCAACTTTTTTAGCTGGACTTTGAAACGCATTATTTTCAAATAGCTTACCAAAATTATTTCTAACAAAGCCAGTACAACTTGCACTAGGACTTACGATATAATCAATACCATCAAATTCTTGTACAAACTTGGTGCATACATCCTTTGATTCGCCCCAAAATCCTGCGTTAAATGCGGGTTGACCACAGCAGGTTTGTTGTTCGTTATATTTAACGGTACAACCTGCTTTTTCCAATACTTTAATGGTATTAAAAGCCACATCTGGGTATAGCTGGTCAATAAAACAAGGGATAAATAGTTGAACGGTCATATCCAAAAATACGAATTGTATATAAATAACAAGCAGAAACAAAAAAGCATTCTCAACAATATGTGGAGAATGCTTTAAATATGGTTTTTGAAAGGGATTAAGGTTGCACTTTCAATTTAAATATGAATTTATCTACATTTAACCCAATTTCAGTTTTAGGATATTTTGCTTTAATATCTTTGTAGATAGAAACTGCGTCGTCTGTTTTGCCTAAAACTTCTTGTAATTGAGCTGCACGGAATAAGTATTCAGAAGAAATAACTTCGTCTTCCGGGAAATTAGCGCCTGCTTTCTTATAATAATCCAATGCTTCAGTATTCTTTTTTAAATCAGCATAGGCATCTCCCAATGTTCCGTAAGCGATTGATTGGATTTGCTTAGCATCAGTTGAAAAATCTTTCAAATACTGAATAGATTTGTTTAGATCTCCAAGTTTATAATAGCTAACTCCTGCATAAAAATTTGCAAGATTTTCGGCTTTTGTACCACTGTAGGTTTTGATGATGTATAAAACCCCTTTACTAGTGCCATCACCATTTAAAACTAATTTAGAAGAATCTTGGAAAAAATAATTTTCGGCTGCAAACATCGCATCCGCTGCTTTTATTTCACGTGGCTTTTGATAGAACTCCATGTATCCAAAATAACCACCTACTATTAATACCAAAATAACTAAGAATGCAGTTATTTGTTTTTGATTCTTCTTTACAAAATGCTCGGAATGGTTCTGTTCTTGTTGATTAATTTCACTCATGATATTATATTGTATATTTCTGTTTTAAATTTTAGTCTACGATGAATGGATAAGTTTGATCAATGTATACATCTTTCAAAACCTCGCTATCATCTGGCCATGGACTGTCTTCTGCAAATTTCACACATCCATCTATAATCCCCGAAATTTTATCATCTATTGCTTTTAATTCTGCTTCTGTTGCATACTTATTGTTTAAAATAGTATGGGTAACCTTGGTAATCGGATCCTGGTTTTTGTATTCTTCTACCTCATCCTTTGTTCTATATTTTTGAGGATCGGAAACAGAATGACCTCTGTAACGATAGGTTTTCATTTCTAAAAGGGTAGGACCATCTCCTTCGCGCGCGCGCTTCACAGCTCTTGCTACACCTTCGTGAACGGCTTCGGCGGTCATGCCGTCAATTTTATCAGCAGGCATTTCATATCCATCCGCTAATTTATAAATATCAACTACATTACTGGTTCTTTCAATAGAAGTACCCATTGCATAATTATTATTCTCACAAATAAATACAATTGGTAATTTCCATAACATAGCTAAGTTAAAAACTTCATGTAACATCCCTTGTCGCGCTGCACCGTCTCCGAAGAAACACAGTACTACATTTTTAGAATCACGATATTGTTCAGCAAATGCTAAACCAGCACCGGTTCCAATTTGAGCGCCTACAATTCCATGACCTCCAAAAAAATAATTGGCTTTATCAAATAAGTGCATACTTCCACCTTTCCCTTTAGAACATCCTGTTGCTTTTCCATATAATTCGGCCATCGCAGCATTTGGACTCATCCCTTTCGCAAGGGCTAATCCGTGGTCGCGGTATCCAGTAATAAAAGGATCTTCATGATTGGTCGCAGTCATACAACCCGCTGCAATTGCTTCTTGACCATTATATACGTGGAAAAACCCTCTGATTTTACCAGCCATTTTATACATTTCTTCCGATTTGGATTCAAATTGACGTATTAATTGCATCAATTCATACCAATACAGATAGGTTTCTTTAGAAAAATTTTGGGCCACAGTCCTTTATTTTTGAGCGCAAATATACTGTTTTCAGATTAAAAATAGACCAAAAACAGGCTTATGCTTCGTTTAAAAATGGGTATTTATAGTCAGTTGGGGGGTTAAAGGTCTCCTTTATGGTTCTGGCACTTAACCAACGGTATAAATTAAGCATACTTCCCGCCTTATCGTTGGTTCCTGAAGCCCTTGCACCTCCAAATGGTTGTTGACCAACCACTGCACCTGTTGGTTTATCGTTGATATAGAAATTTCCAGCCGCATGACGAAGCTTTTCAGTTGCTAATTCAATCGCTGCGCGATCTTGTGAAATGATCGAACCTGTTAAAGCATATTTTGAAGTACCATTTACTAAATCTAATGTTTTATCAAATTTAGCGGCAGGGTAAGTATAGATGGTCAATACTGGACCAAAGATTTCCTCACACATGGTAAGGTATTTTGGATCCGATGTTTCAATAACAGTGGGTTCCACAAAATAGCCCAACTTTTTACTGGAATTTCCACCTACTAAAATTTTTGCTTTTTTATCTTTTTTTGCTTTGCTAATATAGCTAGCAATTTTATCATAGGATTTTTCATTGATCACTGCATTCACAAAATTTGAAAAGTCTTCTACTGTTCCTACTTTCATGGACTGTACTGCTTTCACTAATTTTTCTTTTACTGCAGCCGCAATATTACTTGGTATATAAGCCCTTGATGCAGCAGAACATTTTTGTCCTTGATATTCAAACGCACCTCTTGCTAAAGCAGCAACTACTGTATCTACATCGGCAGATGGATGTACCATCACAAAATCTTTACCACCTGTTTCACCCACAATTCTTGGGTAGGTTTTATAATTGCCAATGTTTTCTCCAATTTGTTTCCACATATTATTAAATACACCCGTTGATCCGGTAAAATGTACACCTGCAAAATCGGGATGTTTAAAACAAACATTGCCTAAAACAGGACCATCTACATACACCATATTGATAACCCCATCCGGTAATCCTGCTTCTTTTAAAATACGCATAAATAATTGTGCAGAATAAATTTGTGCATCAGATGGCTTCCAAACCACTACATTACCACACATTGCAGCAGAACTTGGTAAATTAGCGCCAATGGCTGTAAAGTTAAAGGGAGTCACTGCTAATACAAATCCTTCTAAACCTCTCCACTCCATGCGGTTATGAATACCAGGTGCGGACACTGGTTGTTGTTTATATATCTCACTTAAAAAATGAACGTTAAATCTTAAGAAATCAATTAGCTCACAAGCTGCATCAATTTCCGCTTGATATGCATTTTTACTTTGTCCAAGCATGGTTGCCGCGTTCATTTCAAAACGGTATTTAGTCGCTAACAAATCGGCTGCTTTTAAAAAGATATGCGCTCTTGCTTCCCAACTCATATTAGACCATGCTGTTCTTACTTTTAATGCAGTTTGAATGGCTTGTTCAACATGCCCCTTATTTCCCATATGAAAATGTCCAAGTACATGTTTGTTTTCATGTGGCGGATGAATACTAATTTTTTTTCCAGTCCTAACCGCTTTTCCGTTAATATACATTGGAATGTCGATTGTCTTTTTCTTTAAGCTAGCCAATGCTTTTTTTAAAGCTAATTTTTCGGCAGAACCGGGTGCGTAATTTAATACGGGTTCATTAATAGGACTAGGGTAGTTAAAAGTTCCAAATTGCATAGTAAATGTATTAGACTACAAAAATAAGCATTTAATAAACATCTGTTAGGAAATGAGTATGGGGAATGCTAGATTACATTAAATTTGTACCATAAATTGCTACCATGCGCTATCTATTAGTAGACATTCCCGATAGAGAAAATTTTTATCCATTTACGTTAACCAGATCCTTGGCAGCATGTAGGGTGGGTATTTTCACATTTAAGGAAAGATGGGAGCAATATGTAAAGGAAGAAGTGGGTGTCTTTACGGTGAATTATTTACAAATATTACATGCCGATCAGCCAGTTTTAAAAACGGAAGAAAGTTTATTTTTTATAAATACTACCTGTATCCCAACGCTTGATTTAGTAAAGCAAATTGATCAATTAAAAGAAGGTGAAAAATTAGTAAGTGCTTCTGGTAAATGGATAGCTACTTGTTCAAAGGAGCGAAATTTAGCCAATATTTTATTGGCAATCTATAAACCCATCAATTATCCGAGTGCTCAGTTTATAAATGACCCTATTCATTTATTACAATTACATGCAAACTTTATAAAAAGAGACTACCAATGGATTAAAGAAAATAGAAAATCAATCGCTATCCATTCGAGTAATAGGGTCATACAACCCGATCAAATTTTCATAGAAGAAGGAGCCACTGTTTTATGTTCTAATTTAAATGCAACTGAAGGCCCTATATATATTGGTAAAGAAGCAATTGTGATGGAAGGGGCAAGTATCAGAGGGCCTTTTGTATTGGGTGAAAAAGGAGTGGTAAAGATGAATACGAGTATCTATGGGAGTACCACTATAGGGCCTGCTTGTATTGCCGGAGGTGAAATTAAGAACTCTATTTTAATGGGGTATTCTAATAAAGGTCACGAAGGATATTTAGGGGATAGTATTATTGGATATTGGTGCAATTTGGGCGCAGGGACCTGTAATAGTAATATTAAAAATACTGCTGGATCTATTCAAATGTGGAATGAAGCCAAGCAAATTTGGGATACTATTGGTCAGAAAATGGGCATGTTGGTGGGTGATTATAGTCGTTTTGCGATTCAGTCTAGTATCAATACGGGTTCTTATATTGGAGTGAGTGCCAATATATTTGGCAATGGGTTACTGCCTAAAAATTTACCCAATTTCACTTGGGGCGTATTACCCGGATATCAGTTTGAGAAAGTGATTGAGGATCTCCAAAATTGGAAAAAATTAAAAGGGTCAACTATATCTGAAGAAGAACAACAGATTTTGTTGCATTTGCACCATTTAAGTGCCTAAACCCCTTTGTTTATAGTCTCTTTCAGTTAATTTTTAATTACCTTTGCACGGCAAATTAACCCCAATTTACATTACAACTATTTACAATATGAGAAAACAAATTGCAGCGGCCAATTGGAAGATGAATTTGAGTGTTTCAGAAGCAGCAACTTTATTTGATCAGTTATTAGTTACCGAACATAATTTATCTGCTCACCAAGAAGCCATTTTTGCGGTACCTGCAATTTATATACCACTAGCTACTCAAAAGTTAACTGGTAAAAATAACTATTATGTAGCGGCTCAAAATTGTTATCCAAAATCAAATGGTGCATATACAGGTGAGATTTCTGCGCCTATGTTTGCATCGGTTGGTGTAAAGCATATTGTAATAGGACACTCTGAGCGTCGCGAATATTTTGGGGAGTCGGATGGTTTCTTAGCAGAAAAAACGGATGCTGTTTTAGCGGCAGGAAGTATACCTATATTTTGTTGTGGGGAACCTTTAGACATTAGAGAAGCAGGTACTCAAAATAGTTTTGTTGAAACGCAATTAAAAAATTCCTTATTTCATTTGTCTGCAGAAGAAATTACTAAAGTGGTAATTGCCTATGAGCCCATTTGGGCGATTGGGACAGGGAAAACAGCAAGCAGTTTCCAAGCGCAAGAAATACATGCTTATATCCGTTCGGTATTTGCTGACAAATATGGCCAAGCAATTGCAGATCAAATTTCAATTTTATATGGGGGTAGTGTAAAAGCATCCAATGCAAAAGAAATTTTTTCACAGCCCGATGTGGATGGTGGATTAGTAGGGGGCGCTTCCTTAATCGCTACCGAATTTTCGGCTATTATAAACGCACTTAAATAAGTTTTAAAAGACTAGTTTCACTATATGAAGAACATTAGAAATTTTTGTATCATCGCACACATCGATCACGGTAAAAGTACCTTGGCAGACCGCTTACTGGAACATACCAAGACCATTACAGAACGTGAAATGATGAATCAGGTATTAGATGATATGGATTTAGAGCGGGAGAAAGGGATTACCATTAAGAGTCATGCGATTCAAATTAATTATATACATAAAGGCGAAACCTATACCTTAAATTTAATTGACACGCCAGGTCACGTTGATTTTAGTTATGAAGTAAGCCGTGCATTAGCTGCTTGTGAAGGTGCACTTTTATTAGTGGATGCATCACAAGGTATTCAAGCCCAAACAATTTCAAACTTATACTTAGCATTAGATAACAATTTAGAGATTATCCCGGTAATTAATAAAATTGATATGGATGGCGCAAAAATTCCAGAAGTAACCGATCAGATTATTGATTTAATTGGTTGCAAACAGGAAGATATATTATTAGCGAGCGGAAGAAGTGGAATTGGTATAGAAGAAATTTTACAAGCCGTTTGTGAAAGAATTCCTGGGCCTATTGGTGACCCACAAGCCCCACTACAAGCCTTAATTTTTGATAGTGTATTTAATAATTTTAGAGGGATTATTGTATACTATCGTATTATGAATGGAGTGTTAAAAAAGAATGATAAAATTCGTTTTGTAGCATCCGGTAAAGATTATAATGCCGATGAGGTTGGTGTGTTAAAATTAGCCATGACGCCAAAGGAAGAAGTAAGAGCAGGTGATGTTGGATATATTATTACAGGTATCAAAAACGCTAAAGAAGTAAAAGTAGGAGACACCATTACCCTTGCCAATAATCCTGGAGAAATGATTCATGGTTTTGAGGAGGTGAAGCCCATGGTATTTGCGGGTATTTATCCGGTGAACACAGACGAATTTGAGGAATTGCGTGATTGTATGGAAAAGCTGCAATTAAATGATGCTTCTTTAACTTTTGAATTAGAAACTTCACAAGCATTGGGTTTTGGATTCCGTTGCGGATTCCTTGGTTTATTGCATATGGAAATTATTCAAGAGCGTTTAGAGCGTGAGTTTAACCAAACGGTGATTACTACGGTACCTAACGTAAGTTTTATAGCCTATACAACTAGGAAAGAAAAAATTATAGTAAACAATCCTGCAGAAATGCCGGATCCAGTGAAAGTGGATTATATCGAAGAGCCTTTTATTAGAGCACAAATTATTACCACGCCGGATTATATTGGAAATATTATTACATTATGTTTAGGAAAACGTGGTATGTTAATTAACCAAAGTTATTTAACACCTACTCGTGTTGAATTAATTTTTGAAATGCCATTAACCGAGATTGTATTTGATTTCTATGATAAATTAAAGAGTGGTACTAGAGGGTATGCATCCTTTGATTATACGCAAATAGGATTTAGAGAAGCAGATATTGTGAAAATGGATATCTTATTAAACAATGAAAAAGTGGATGCTTTGAGCGCCTTAATTCACAGAGGAAAATCAGCAGATTTTGGTCGTAAACTTTGCGAGAAATTAAAAGAGTTATTAACCAAACAACAATTTCAAATTGCTATTCAAGCGGCCATTGGGGCGAAAGTGGTGGCTCGTGAAAATATCTCTGCGATGCGAAAGGATGTTACTGCAAAATGTTATGGTGGTGATATTAGTCGTAAACGTAAATTACTAGAAAAGCAGAAAGAAGGTAAAAAGAGAATGCGTCAAATAGGGAATGTAGAAATTCCACAGGAAGCATTCTTAGCCGTATTGAAATTAGATTAAAAAATGCTAGGTTGCCTATTTATTAGGCATTCTCCATTTCCCATTTTTCCATATAAAGTACACTTCGTCTCCAGTGGGAACAAGTGTACTTTTTTCTTTTAAATTATTTTGTGTACTTGCCAATTCGGATAGAACAATCGCTTTGCTATCGCTGTCATACCGTATGATTGCGTTACTACCTTTTTTATAGCTGTAAATAAATCTTTTAGTGGGTGCTTCAGGATAGGTTTCGTCTGGGGGATAAATAAAAAAATCACCACCAAAAATGGGTTGTTCGTTTTCAAAATGCAATACTTCAATCATTTTTTGAGTAATACTTTTATCATAAGCATCAAAGCCTAATAATGTATAAAATTTTTTTCCCTGGAACTCATTTTGAATGAGCTCATAATATACAGCACCTATCCACTGTTTAGCATTTCCTTCAAAGCTATTGGCATCTTCTATTTCATCTGCAACGTCATAGAGCTTTTGTAGTTGAATAGTGCCATCCAAGTTTTTAAATTGAATAATTCCTCTCTGAACATAATGCTCATTGTTTAATGCTAGCTGCCAGGTAAATAATTTAAAACGACCATCAGGTGAGCTGATTTGACGAACAGATTGTAAAGAATCAAAATGATATTGAAAGGAATAAGGACTTGACAGTGACTCCCATAATTTTAGAGTGAGCAAACTATCTTGTTGTATTCTAAATGCTAATGTATCGTTCTCTTGCATTAATGTAGCGTATTGTTGAATAGTAAATCCAGTACTATCCACTTTAACTTGAGCTATTAAATGGTTTGTGCTAAAAAGTAGTACACTCATTAATAGAAGTTGCTTTACCATCTTTAAATTTAAATAATTTTTTGTTTACAAAGCATTTGCAAATGCCAATAAATTGTCAAATCGATAATCAATGGTTTCATCTGGAAAAGCCGTCTCGGGATGTGTAGTGGCTAAAAATACAGTATGCATGCCTGCGTTTCTCCCAAAATGCATATCACTTGATCTATTTCCAACCATGATGGATTCTTGAAATTTGATATGCGGGAATTGTGCTTTTGCCTGTAAAGCCATTCCTGTTTGTGGTTTTCTATTGGGTGAAAGGCTGTCTAAATCGGCACAGTAATAAATTTGATCAATGCGGCCACCTACATTTTGAATAGCATGCATCATATTAGAATGAATATGGCTGATATCCTCCTGTGTCATGAGTCCTTTGCCAATTCCTTTCTGATTGGTTGTAATTACAATGGTCTCAAATTTTTTAGCAAGGATCGGAAGAGCTAGTAAACTTTCGTCATAAAATTGAAACTCATTCCAGTTTCTGATATAGTCCTGATTCTTTTCGACATTGATTACGCCATCTCTATCTAAAAATAAAGTCCATTGGGGATTGATATTTGATAATTGAAATGACATGTTCTATTTACCAAAAATGTTAATCTCCACTAATTCGCAAATAATATGACCCACTAAAATATGTGATTCTTGTATTCTAGGAGTGGTATTAGAAGGAACATTAATAAGGTAGTCGCCTAAGCCTTTCAGTTTACCCCCATTCTGTCCTGTAAACCCAATCGTTGTTACTCCAATGGTTTTAGCCATTTCAAATGCTTTTACAATATTGCCTGAATTACCCGATGTGCTAATGCCCACTAAAACATCACCTGGCTTTGCCAATCCTTCTAGCAAACGTGCATATATAACATCAAAACTATAGTCATTCGCAACGGCTGTTAAATAAGAGCTATTGCAATGCAATGCATCCGAAGGCAAGGCTTTGCGATCCTTATAAAAACGTCCCGAAAATTCTGCAGCTAAATGTTGCGCATCGGCAGCACTTCCTCCGTTGCCTGCAAAATATACGGCATTGCCATTTTGAAATGCTTTGGTAATTACATCCGTTACAGTTTGAATTTGGTGAATCAAAGATTCGTCGGCAAGTAATTGTTGCTTAACATCAATGGACGCTTTAATAATATCGGTGATGGATTGAATTGACATGGTATAAATGTATTAAAATATTATAGTTTCTGGTGTAATAATATAAAATTGTCGGCCATTTGTGACCAACTGTATTTTTTCTTTACTTCTTTAATGTTGTCTGCATAATAAGCTGCTCCATTATTATAGAGTGTCTCAATCCCTTTTGCAATAGCATCTGCATTGGGTTCCACCACTTCACCCACTTTGCCATTGGGAACCGAATCGGCCAAAGCCCCTACATTGGTCACCAACATTGGTTTCTCAAAATAGTAGGCGAGCGGAGTGACACCACTTTGAGTAGCATTTTTGTAGGGTTGGATAATAAAGTCGGCTGCACATACATAGTTTTTAACTTCATTATCTGGCACAAATTCTGAATGTATAATTAAGCGCTCTTCTAGTGCCAAGGTTTTTATTAAATCATGATAGGGTTGTGCGTCCTCGTAAAATTCACCTACAATTAATAATTTAATATTTGCATGTTTAATTGCATTGGTTGCCATTGCGTTTAATAACAAGTCTAATCCTTTATAGGGTCTTATATAACCAAAAAATAAAATAATTTTTTCATCCTGCCCTATACTTAATACTTTTCTTGCAGCTTCTTTAGAGATAGCTTCTCCAAAATGATTAAAAATGGGATGCGGAGAAAATACAATGGGTTTGCTACTAAAATATCTTACATCATTGGTAACCTTATTACTCATGGTTACAAAGCCGTCCACCGATTTGGCAAAATACCGTGTAAGCATTTTGTCGCCCATTCTTTTTTCATGAGGAAGCATATTATCTACGATGGCAATAACCTTGGTGTGTTTATTAGACTTAGCTATTCGGCATATCATTCCCAAGCAAGGTGCTAAAAATGGAATCCAATATCTAACGATAATTAAATCTGGTCGCTCTCTTTTTAATTGAAGACCCACTTTCATCCAATTAAATGGATTGATAGAATTAATGCCTTCATGAATGTTTGCATCCTTTGGAGCGGGTTCACTGGTATACTGAGAAGTACCTGGAAATAAAAAAGATGGATATTGTAAAGAAAAGGTTTCAATTCTTGAATGCACTTCTTTGTCTTTAAATGTGCTTGCTAATTGATGGTCAAAAGCAGCAAGGCCTCCTCTTAAAGGCCAACCTGGGCCTATTATAACCAATGACTTTACCATCCTATTTTATCGGAGATTAAATAAGTATTTCTTTCTGCTGCATTACGGTTGACTAATTCTGCAATAAAACCAGCTAAAAATAATTGAACTCCAATGACCATAGAAGTGAGCGCGATGTAAAAAGCAGGCTTATTTGTGATGCTAGTAGCTGGATACATAAATTTTGAAATGGTAATATATCCAACTGATATAAAACCAATCATGAAAAATAAAGTGCCAAGTAAACCAAAAAATTGCATTGGCTTCTTACCAAATTTGGACAAGAATTGGATGGTCATCAAATCTAAAAATCCATTTACAAATCTTTCCCATCCAAATTTTGTAGTCCCGTATTTTCTTGCCTGGTGTACCACTACTTTTTCTCCTATTTTTTTAAAACCAGCCCATTTCGCTAGGATAGGAATATATCGGTGCATTTCACCGAACACTTCAATGCTCTTTACCACCTTTAATTGATAGGCTTTAATACCGCAATTAAAGTCATGTAATTTTATACCCGAACTTCTTCTTGCAACGGCGTTATAAATTTTAGAAGGAATATTTTTTGTGAATGTATTATCGTAACGTTTCTTTTTCCAGCCACTCACTAAATGGTAGCCTTCGTTGGTTATCATATTGTAAAACTCAGGAATCTCATCGGGGGAGTCTTGTAAATCGGCATCCATGGTTACAACAATGTCGCCTTGAGCTGCTTTGAAACCTTCGTTTAATGCAGCAGATTTTCCATAATTACGTTGAAAACGAATTCCTTTAAGGGCAGGGTATTGAATTCTTAATTTTTCGATCACAGACCAGCTT
Source organism: uncultured Bacteroidota bacterium (assembly GCA_903862505.1). Taxonomy (GTDB): domain Bacteria; phylum Bacteroidota; class Bacteroidia; order Chitinophagales; family Chitinophagaceae; genus Sediminibacterium. The sequence continues at coordinate 305 of CAIOYQ010000131.1, read as the reverse complement.
TCATCATTACTTCCATCATCCACCATAATTACTTCATAGGAATATTTATGATCCTGCATCACACGATGTATCCATTGCATTAATTCTGGCAAAGAATCTGCTTCGTTCAATAATGGTATGATAACGGATATTTGCATGATGTTTTTTAGTCTAGCTTTTATGCGTGATTTTCAAAAGGGTTGGTATTCTTTTTAGCAACAGCTGCTCCAATTAAAGAACCAATTAATCCTAAAATGGCTAATCCTGCCATTGATATGCCTAATGTTAAGGGGATAAAATATTTTCTTACGAAATTCAAATTAAGT
>CAIOYQ010000130.1 GCA_903862505.1 uncultured Bacteroidota bacterium | reverse complement strand
GAAATATCTTTTTTAGCCAATCCTAAATACGAAGACTTTATTTACAGCACGAAAGCTTCTGTTATTATCGTCAATGAATCTTTGGTCTTGAAAAAACAAGTAGCTGCAACACTTCTTAGAGTACCCGATGCCTATGCTGCTTTTGCTACTTTATTAACGAAGTACCAAGAAATGAAAAATGAAAATTTAGTAGGCATTCAATCTCCTTCTTTTATTGCAAGCACTGCAAAGCTAGGCGAACAAAATTTTGTAGCCGCCTTTGCATACATTGGTGAAAATGTAAAAACAGGAAACAATGTAAAAATATTTCCTAATACAGTTATTGGTGAAAATGTAATTATAGGAAATAATGTAATCATTCATGCGGGTGTTATTATTTATTCAGATTGTATTTTAGGTAATAATATAACCATTCATGCAGGATCGATTATTGGAAGTGATGGATTTGGATTTGCACCCAAAGCAGATGGATCTTATCAAAAAATTCCACAACTTGGAAACGTAATTATAGAAGACGATGTTGAAATTGGATCCAACACCACTATAGATAGAGCTACTATTGGTTCAACCATAATTAAAAAAGGCGTGAAGATTGATAACCTAATTCAAATTGCGCATAACGTTGAAATAGGAGAAAATACGGTGATAGCTGCTCAAGTGGGCATTAGCGGTAGCACCAAGATTGGAAAAGGCGTTATGATGGGTGGCCAGTCTGGCACCATTGGACATATAGTCATTGCTGATGGTATTAAAATAGCTGCTAGAACAGGCATCACCAAGGACTTCAAAGAAGCGGGTATTACCCTTTCTGGTTATCCTGCTAGGGAGCAATCGGCCTTTCTAAGAGCGCAAGTAGCTCAGAAAAACCTACCTGCACTTGAAAAAAGAGTTAAAGAATTGGAAATAATGGTCCAACAACTGTCTCAAAAAGGTTAAATCAGCTAATTTTGCTGAATATCACCACTTTAAGAAGGCGATATACATTAAACAATAAAAGCATGGATCAACATTTTAATCCCGACAAACAACATACTATTGAAAAGAACATTAGTATTAGTGGAACTGGATTACATACTGGAGTTTTAGTAGAAATGACTTTGAATCCGGCCAACCCAGGTTTTGGTTATCAATTTCAAAGAACAGATTTACCCAACCAACCTATTATTAAAGCAGACTGCGATTTAGTCACCGATACAAGTAGAGGTACCACCTTACAAGTAGGCGATGCTAAAATAAGTACCGTAGAACATATACTAGCTGCCTTAGTAGGTTTAGGTGTTGACAATTGTTTAATACAAGTCAACGGCCCTGAAATTCCTATTATCGATGGTAGCTCTACTCCTTTTATTGAGATCATTGAAAAAGCAGGTGTGGTAGAACAAGATGCTGCAAAAGCTTGGTATAGTATTGATGAAAATATTTTTCACTATGATGATGCAAAACGTGTAGAGATGGTAGCCCTTCCTGCATTAGATTATCAAATCACCACTTTAATAGATTTTAATAGTCCCGTTTTAGGAACACAACATGCCGCCTTAAAAACTATTAAAGAATTTAAATCTGAGATTGCCCCTTGTAGAACATTTTGTTTTTTACATGAGCTAGAAGCTTTATTGAAAAATGATTTAATTAAAGGTGGCGATATTAACAATGCCATTGTGGTGGTGGACCAGCCTGTATCTGAGCAAGAAATGAATCGTTTAGCAAAAGTGTTTAAGAGAGATAAGATTGAAGTAAAAAGCGAAGGCTATTTGAATAATTTAGAATTAAGATTTCCTAACGAACCTGCAAGGCATAAGTTATTAGATGTCATTGGTGATTTAGCTTTAATTGGATACCCCATTAAAGCGCGCATTATTGCTAATAGACCGGGCCATAGTAGCAATGTTGAATTTGCTAAAAAAATTAAGCAGTACATCAAAAAAAATAAGCATGTTAAAGATGTGCCTCTTTACGATTCAACGGCAACGCCTGTATTTGCTTTAGAGCAAATTGAAAAAACTTTACCACATCGTCATCCGTTTTTATTTGTAGATAAAATCATTGAATTGACAGATACCGTCATTGTAGGTGTTAAAAATGTAACCT
>CAIOYQ010000129.1 GCA_903862505.1 uncultured Bacteroidota bacterium | reverse complement strand
CTACTTGCAAATTCGGCATAACACAATGCACTAAACCCACAGGTGATGGCAGTAATTACAAATAATAAAGAAATACCCGGCCCTCCATGAAAAGCAGCAGTTCCAATTGTTGAAAAAATTCCAGCGCCCACCACTGCCGCAATGCCCATAAAAGTTAAATCCCTCACCCCTAATTCTTTTTTTAACCCACTTGAGCTGTGACCATCCGTCATGCCCAATGCTGCATCTTGTACAATTTTATCAATTGATTTTTTTCTGAAAAGATTCATACTATTTGGGGTTTATTTATTTCGGCTCATTAAGTAGTTCGCAAGATCAATAAGGGGTTGCTTACGTGCAGAAACAACCGCTATAGATTCTAGATGATCAAAGGCTTCTTGCAAATATTTTGCTTTTAAATTTTCGGCCCATGCACCCACCCCACATTCGTTAAAAATGGCTAACACTTTATCTACTTTTTGAGCATCATCATTTTTAAGTAATAATTCCAACGCTACACTTTGTTCTTTATTGGCTACCGATAATGCATGAAGCAATAAGAAGGTTTTTTTATTTTGTTTAATATCGCCACCAGGTTCTTTTCCAAAAATAGCAGCATCTCCATATGCGTCTAAATAATCGTCCTGGATTTGAAAGGCGATCCCTACTTTTTTGCCAAACTCGTATAAATGATGGCAATTGTTTTCACTGGCGCCTCCAATGATGGCTCCAATTTCTAAACTGGCCGCTAATAAAACAGAAGTTTTTAAAGTAATCATATGAATATACTGCTCCATATTCACTTGTTCCATTTTTGAAAAGTCCATATCTAATTGCTGACCTTCACAAACTTCTCTAGCTGTTTTATTAAATATTTTTAAAATTTTTGGTAAATAACTAGGTTGTACATTTTGTAAAAACTCGTAGGCTCTAATTAACATTACATCCCCAACCAATAAAGCGGTATTGGAATCATATTTAGTATGTACAGTTGGCATCCCTCTTCTTAAGTTAGCCTCGTCCATCATGTCATCATGCACCAATGTAAAATTGTGAAAAAGCTCAATGGCTCTTGCTACTACAAATGCATCAGGATGAATATCACTAAATAATTCATTTCCCATCATACACATCACCGGACGAATACGCTTACCACCAATGGTTAAGAAATATTCTCCTGGCGCATACAATGTATTAGGTGTAGCAGGGAAATGCTGGGTATCAAATTGCTGATTGAATTGAGCAGATAATTCTTGAAAACTTAACATATCACAAACTTACCCAAATTTTAGCATTTATAAAACAGTCAATTATGCGAAATCCCCCTATTTTTGTATACCCTCAATATAGCTATTTATGAAAATGTACCGTTTCATTATTTTAAGCATCCTTATTGCATTCACGAACTTAAGTTTTTCGCAGGATTTTACACCCGATACGGCGGTGAATAGACAGGTACATTTGTATGCCACCCCATATAAAAAAGCCATTGGGGTTAAAATGTATCCAAGTGCCATTTCCTATAAGGTATTTGTTAAGACCAATGCCGCTTTTGAATATTTAGGTTATGTATCCTTAGATGGATTTCGTGCCACTGCTTTATATGAAAAATACATGCCCATCGATGGCAATGAAAACCTTACTTGGTATGTGGGTTATGGCGGGCATTTAGGATTATGGAGTGAGGAATGGAAAAAGAATAATCCAAACCATAACGCTGGTATTGCCTTAGGCGTGGATGGAATTTTAGGATTAGATTATAAAGTAAAAAATGCTCCTTTAAATTTAAGTGTTGATTGGCAACCCTCATTTAATTTTGTAGGTGCAAGTTATTTTGAAAGTGGATGGGCCGGCTTGGGTGTTAGATATACTTTCTAATATTATTTTTTCAAGCTAAATAAAGAATCTACGAATTCGGTTTTGTCAAATAATAACAAGTCATTGATTTGTTCCCCTACACCAATATACTTAACAGGAATTTTACACTGATGTGCAATAGCTAATACCACGCCTCCTTTTGCAGTACCATCTAATTTTGTAATTGCCAAAGCATTCACATTGGTGACGGCCATAAATTGCTTGGCTTGTTCTAAGGCATTTTGTCCGGTGGATCCGTCTAATACCAATAAGACTTCATGGGGAGCGTCAGGCAATTGCTTTTGAATAACACGCTTAATTTTATTGAGCTCGTCCATTAAATGCGCTTTGTTATGTAAACGTCCAGCAGTATCAATTAAAACCACGTCGGCATTTTTTGCAATAGCCGATTGTATGGTATCAAAAGCAACAGCACTCGGATCGGAACCCATATTTTGTTTCACTATGTTCACGCCTACTCTTTCACTCCAAATTGTTAATTGATCAACCGCAGCGGCTCTAAAGGTATCT
>CAIOYQ010000128.1 GCA_903862505.1 uncultured Bacteroidota bacterium | reverse complement strand
TCCAAATTGCGACCCGGAAAATAGGAAATGTTCAAAGAAAAAAATTATAAACAATTTATCTTGTAAATTTTGTAAAGATTTACATTATGAAAGAATAGAAAAAGAGAGCATACCTATAAGTTTTAGTGAAATACCCAAAAAATATAAAAACTTTGAAGAAGCAGCGAAAGATAGGTGCTTAACTAGTGGTAAAGAATTAGCCTATCTCAGGGCAGCTTTTGAGTCTAGAAGTATAAGATTTAAGGAAGAACCGGAAAATATTGCACTTTATAAATTCCAGAAAGTTTTAATGCAGCTGATATTAGAGGGTGAAGTGGATGAGAGAGGTATTATTTGGATAAAATCAACTGGAGACCATGGAAAAACTTCATTATTTAGACATTTGAAGGCTTACCATAATGTTTTTGTGACTACTATGGTTGATACTTACCATATAGCAACAATGCTACAAAATTATCAAAAAACAGGAAATCCTATAAAAACTGTAATTGTTAATTTAGCCAAAACAGCTCAAATTGGTAATGATTTTTATGCAGGGCTGGAGGCAATAAAGGACGGATTAATGACAGTCCAAAAATTTAGCACTGATGCAATTATGTTTAATATTCCGCACGTTATAGTATTTGCTAATAGAGACCCCTATAAGGAATGTTTAACAAATGATAAATGGGATTGTCGCGAAATTATCCAAAGTGAGGATATTTATTTAGAACTAGAAGATGGAGAAATCATTTATGATTTGGAATTTGCAGTTACACCTGAAAATTTGAAAAGAGACATTGACATAGCTAGGAGAAAAAAAATAAGGGAAGCATTAGCTAAAAAAGGTTTAGTTATTCCGGGTCGCGACATCATTGACGATGATTATTATTGTCGCTAATTTTTAATTTTGTAATATTACAATTGTAATATTACAATTTGCTTAATTGGGTAAAAAATAAATAAAAAATTGAATTTTTTTTATTACAGTATTAAAAAAGACCAAATTAAAAATGCCAGGAGTTAAAAAAGAGTATCTATGTAAAGTTTGTGGGACAACTAACCCGGAAGATTTCTATGAAAACAGAAAAACTTATTGTAGAAAACATCACGCTAAAAGGGTTAATGAAAAAAAGACTAACTGTGATAGCAAAAGTCAAAGTGGAGAAAGTCAAGCCGAGGAAAATATGGATAAATATGAAATTTTTAAGGGTGAAGTATTAGAAAATATGGAAGCTAAATATTTAGAAATGTTCAAAATAGCAGATGAGATAAGGGAAGAAAGGAAAAAATACACAGAAGAGCTGTATTTTATAACTCGTAAAAATAGACAGCTTGAAGAAAAAATTAACTCTCAGGCTAAAAAAATAACCGAACTTGAAGAAGAAAACCAGAAATTAAGAGAAGATGTGGATTATATTGATAACTTTAATACCGAAGAATTTAAAATTTTACGCGAACATATACAAATTTTAACAGATTATGTAAAAAATAAGGACGAAACTGCTAAAGTGGAAAATGATGATGCGGAAAGTGTCGCGGAAAGTGTAAAATCTGCTAAATCTGCTAGATTTGCGGAGCCAGAATATGAACCACCTAGAGGGTCAGCC
>CAIOYQ010000127.1 GCA_903862505.1 uncultured Bacteroidota bacterium | reverse complement strand
GAAAAACCATTCTGAAATTCCCCATTTAACTTTTCGTGGGCAATCTCCACCTTATGATGCTGATTGGATAAGTTCAATAACACAAATAAAGTTGAGGTAGCATCCTGTCTTATATAGGCCATCACCCCTTCAGTCGCTACCGGTAAATTAATAGTCTCGCCACTTATAATGGCTGTATGCGTTTTTCGAAGCGTGCTTAAGGTCTTATAAAATTCATGCAAGGCGGGTGCCGGCGTCCATTCAATTTGACCCTTATCAAAGAACGGTAGTCTTTTATGATTGGGCAATTCTTGCCCACTATATATTAAAGGTATCCCCTTCCAGGTTTGCGTAAATACCGCCCATGCTTTTGCTGCAGCACCATACTTTTCATATTCAGTGCCGTTCCAACTATTCTCATCGTGATTGGCCGTAAATAAAAGTTTAGTAGCCCCTGCAGGGTATTGTGAATAGCCATGCAACACATTATATACCTCATGCATTCCAACTTCCCCCTTTACTAATTTTTCTGAGGCATGCATTAATGACCATGCATAACTGGTATCAAAAACTTGATGATAATTTACGTCCTCACATTCGGCCAACCAATACAATGGTTTTAAAATCTCCACTGCCTTACGCGCGTCTTTCCAAAAGTCCAAGGGCACTAAATGCGCCATATCACATCTAAATCCGTCTATTTTAAAATCACGTACCCAATATTGCATAGCGCCAATTAATGCATTGCGCAGATCTGCATTACTATAATTTAAATCTACCACATCCTCCCATCCATTGCACTCCGTAAACTCCCCTTTTTCGTTGCGGGAAAACCATTCAGGATGCATTTCCATCCACTCATGTCCACGACCGGTATGATTGGCTACCCAGTCTATAATTACTTTCATCCCTAATGTGTGTGCCTCAGTTACTAAATTGGTAAAATCATTTGCAGTGCCAAATTCAGGATTCAGTTTTGTATAACTACTGCATGCATAATAACTACCTAAAGTCCCTTTTCTTACTTTTTCACTAATCGCAGTAATAGGCATGAACCATAAAATGTCTACGCCCATTTCTTTTAACCTTGGTAGGTGTTTTTGAAAAGCGATAAATGTTCCTTCGGGTGTGTATTGTCTTACATTTACTTCATAAATAGTGGCATCCTTTGCCCATTCCACCGTCGTAAAATTTGAGTCCATTTTTATCCTATTTTTTATTCTCCAATTTTAATTATCTTGTACACTACTATGAGTGAAACACAACCCAAATTAGAGCGCAAATTAAGTCTTTTACACGCAACTGCCATCAACATGATTGATATGGTGGGTATTGGACCTTTTGTAGTGTTAAGTGTGGTGGCGCAAATTATTGGAGGCCCCTATTTTTTATACGCTTGGATAGCAGGCGCCTTTCTTTCTTATTTAGATGCGATGGTGTGGAGTCAATTAGGGTCGGCACTTCCCAAAGCAGGTGGTAGTTTTCACTTTTTAAAAGAAGGCTATGGTGAAAAATGGGGTAAACTCATGAGCTTCCTGTTTGTATGGCAAACCATGATTCAAGCGCCCTTAGTAATTGCTTCCGCAGCGATTGGGTTTTCACAATATGCCAATTACTTTTTTCATTTTAATGTATGGCAAGAAAAAGCAGTGAGTGGTGCAGTAGTTATTTTAGTCATTAGCTTACTATATCGTAAAATTGAATCTATTGGTAAAATATCAGTGTTCCTATGGGTGATTGTATTAGGAACTATGTTTTGGATTATTGGCGGTGGAATTGCACATGGAAATTTCCTGGAACCCATTATGCATATTAATGACGGCTTTAGTTTACAACATGGTTTTGTGGCCGCCTTGGGTTTTGCCAGTGTTAAAACAGTGTATAGTTATTTGGGGTATTATAATGTGTGTCATTTAGGGGGCGAGATTAAAAACCCAAGTAAGAATATTCCTAGAAGTATGTTTATTTCTATTACGGGTATTGCTATTTTATATTTAGCTATGAATATAAGTGTGGCCAGTGTTTTGCCTTTTAATATATTGTCCACTAGTAAATATGTGGTGAGCGCTTATATACAAACTTTATTTGGAGACAATGCCGGTGCAATTGTAACGGTACTTATTTTATTAGTAGCCTTTGCATCTTTATTTTCTGCAACATTGGGTTATAGCAGAATTCCTTATGCTGCTGCCAAGGATAAATCGTTCTTTTCCTATTTTGCAAAGTTGCATCCTACATTACATTTTCCCCACCGCTCTTTATTAGTGCTAGGTGCCATTGCTTTTGTATTTAGTTTATTATTTCGTTTGAAAGAAGTGATAGATGGCATTTTAGCCATGCGTATTCTCATTCAATTTATTGGACAAGCCATTGGCCTACTTTTATTAGTAAAAAGAAAAGGCAAGTCTTATTTCCCTTGGAAGATGCCTTTATACCCTATCCCATTATTCATTGCTATTTTAATTTGGGGCGCTATCTTTTATTCCACAGGTACAAAAATGATGATGAGTGGATTAATTGTTATTAGCTTAGGATTGATTGCCTATTTTGTTTCACGTAAAATGAAATGGATTGGCGGGGATGTTGAAACGACGCCTGAAAATACTGAAGAAACTAGCTAATCATTTACTTCTAGTCCCTACCGTACTTATAAGTAGTCCAATGACAAGTCCTAGGATGAGTCCAATCTTTACATTCTTAATTAGATAGCCAATTCCTAATCCAATCACTACCAAAGTAAGTATACTTACATTTCTTCTCATGCTTAGTGTCTAGGTAAGGAAATAATATTCGCTAATAATTTATAGGCGCCTGGATTGCCAGCAGGCAGTTGTCTAAACAACACCAAACTTAAATACACCATATTGCCTTTGCCATAAGGAGCAATTAATAAACTTCCATTACTAGGTGCTTCCCCTTTATCATTCATAGTAAGTGGCGCTTCAAAATGAGCATCAAAATTATCAGATTGATACGTACTTCTTTCTTGTACCCAGTTTTCAAAATCACTTGCTGTAATTTTATTAGGGTTGTTTAGCACGATATGATTTGGTAAGGTAAAAATCACCGGCACTTCCTCCTGAGACACCCGCTTACCGGAGTTGACACTAAATTTATACGGCCCCACTTTTACTGGCTTTATACCTACCTGATTACTTTTTAAATACTGAACTACTAAGTTGCCGCCCTGTGATACAAAGTCATTGAAAATATCATTCTTCTCTGTTAAATAGGAATACATATTGTAAGCTCGTATACCCACCACTATCGCATCAAATTGTTTTAAATTTTCGGATGTAATATCCGACTCCGTTAAATGGGTAACCGTCGCACCCAATTCAACAAGGGCCTCTGGAATTTTATCTCCTGCACCGTCAATATAACCAATATGTTTGGCTGTATTTTGAACTGCAAGGGGCACAATTTTAGTACTCGCTGTGGGGAAATAAGTAATGGTTGGGATATGATCGTAAGCGATAGATTTAGTGTAAATAGCATTGTCATTCACAGGCAAATGTTCCGTACTATTTTTTAAAGTGATATCGGTTTGCTTTGAAGTGCCGTTATGCTCCATGGTTTGATAAGAAACCGTGATGGCTTTTCCCGGTGCCACGATACTCACTTCCTTATTGTATTTAATTTCTGTAACGGGTACTACAGCAATGGGTTGATAAACATCTCCTTTCGTTAGATCGGTGTATTTATATTGAACTGGTATTTTAAAAGTAAATACTTGCTTTTCTATTGCTACATTCACCATGCCTTCAAATTCAGGATCGTTTTCGGACTTACCAATAAGCAATTGATCCTTCACCACAAACATACCTTCCGTTTTTGGATTGACTAACCAGTAAGGTTGGGAAATAGATTTATTTGCGGGCACATTAAGTTTATATTCAAATTGAATATTCTGATTATTTACAAGCGTCTTGTTTAAACTGGTATCCTTGAATGGCAATTGAATAGATTGCAATACCGAATTAGCATTGGATCTTTGATTCAATAAAAATTGAATGGAGATAGATTCTCCAGGAATTACCTGTTGTTGTTGCGAAGTGGCTTCTATGTAAATACCTGCACAAGATTTAATAATATCTTGCACCTGATCCAATTTATAATTTCTCCAATTGGAAACTGGTAACGCATTTATTTGTTGATATAATTTTACCAAAGCCGCTACCGATGCTGAAGGATCATACATATTGTATGTGCTAACTATTTTATCAATACTCGTTTCAACAGCAGCGCCTTGTAATCTTGACCAAGAAGTATTTACCCCATCCATTATGTCATTATTTGCTGCGTCCCCTCCTTTTAATTCAAAGAATTCATAACTCGTTCCTCTGCGTCTTGGCCTTCCTTCCCCCTGGCTCTTGTGCATGGTTCTTGCCTCTGCTCCAATTTCTCCATAGCTTTTGCCAATGATCGGATTGTATCCACCTACTTCTACTTTTAATTGATTTTCGTTAGTGGTATTTATCGAGCCAAAATTAAAAGTGTTCCATAAAATTCTTTTGGCCTTCCATACACTTACTCCATATTTAAATTGTGCTGGGAATTTCGTTGAATCTGCTGCAGCGATATATGCTTCATTGGCAATAATGGCCGAGGCAGCATGGTGTCCATGTCCTGCGCGCGCGTCTGGCGGGAATCTTGAAATAATGATATCGGGCTGAAATTTTCGGATAATCCAAACGGCATCACTCAATACTTTTTCATGATCCCATATTTGTAAAGCTTCGTCCGAGGATTTACTATATCCAAATTCATAGGCGGTAGAAAAATATTGTTCGGCTCCATCAATACGGCGGGCGGCTAATAATTCCTGCGTACGAATCATACCTAGCTCAATGCCCTGTTCCTTTCCAATTAAATTTTGGCCGCCGTCTCCGCGTGTTAAACTTAAATAGGCAGTACGTAAATTTCTTTCCTTGGTTAAATAAGGTAAAAAAGAATTGTTTTCATCGTCTGGGTGTGCTGCAAAATAAAGAACACTGCCTACTGTCTTTAGCCCTTTGATTTGCGCAATAATCTCGGCACTATTTTTTTGCGCAACAACATTCATTTGCAAAGCACAAAAAGCCACCAAAAAAACAACTATTTTTCGCATACAAACTTATTCAAATTTATTTACCATTAAAAAATATCGCATTGGACAATACTAACTTCCCGCCTTCCCAGAAATTTCTGAAAATAGGATCGTCCGCCATAAATACCAATTTACCAGCACCCATTTCTTTTACACCAATCACCACACCTTCTTGTAATGCTGCTTTCGCTTTTACACCAGCAAACCCTGCTACATAACTGTCTTTTTTAATCACACCTACATTCCAAGACTGCGCAGAGGGTTCGTAGGTTACAACATCTTGTTTTAAATTATAGTAGATTCCTTCTGTTCCATATCCAATAGGATGAGTGTTGTCCATATATACTTTATAAATAGCCCCTGGTATAGAGCTTCTTAAAAAGTTGGTTACCGATTCTCCATATTTTGCAACATTATTAACGTCAACATTATCTGCCTTTGGCAATTCTTTTATTTTAATACCCCATTCGGCATTCGCAGCCAATTGTTGTGCCGCACTTTCAAAGGCAATGAACACACCACCCTTTCTTACAAAGGCTTGTAATTTATCTGACACTGCTTTAGAAGCCAAGTCCTTATAAGATCCTTCTGGCGCAATAATGACATCATACTTATTAATATCAATTCTATTAAAGAAACTATAGTTTAACTGTGTAATAGGATACATTAATTGTTGATCAAAAAAGCTCCATACCTCACCTGCTGCTAAAGCTGCAACATTGTCCCCTGTTAACAAGGCTACTTTTGGTGCATGGCTAATTATTTTTACATCTGGAGAGCCAAAGTCAGCTCCTTTTTCGGCGTAACCGGATGCAACTGGTATTGCTTCTATATTGGCTGCATCACAAATCGCTTTGGTTTCTGCTGACCAATTATCTTGATTACTTGTTTTTAAAACAATTAAAGTACCTGCCTCATATTGTTTTCCCCCAGCAGTAAATGCTTTCTCGGCATATCTTACTTTAATATTCTTATGCAATAGCGCTGCTAATACTTTTGAGGAAGCAAATGAATTATAAGGAATTAAATATCCATAAGTAGCTATCGCAGACGCCGCGGCTTTCACTTCAAAACCTGCTTGAATCGTTAAAGCTTCTTTGGAAGCATACCCGTGCACACCATATGCATATGGCAATGACCAAGCAGTAATGTCATAAGTATTAGAGTCATTTACTTGCGTTACTGGCTCCAATAATACACGCGCTAAAATACCATGCGCTTGCGCTACATTCACCGCTAAGGCGTATCCTTCATTTACAAAACTTCCCTCTTTTCTGGTAGCATAATCAAACCCGGTAAATTTCCCACTATAAGTGCCGTATTGAATATTATTTTTCTTTAACAAATTAGCAAGTGCCAATAAACTATTTGGATTTTTTGCGGTCATCACATATGTTTTGTAAGTAGCCGCATTGCCTGATCTGCTATTGTCGTAATACTTTTTAAACTCCTTTAATAGGTTTTCTTTGTTTGCAGCACTTATTTCAATAGTAGACATACTAGTTGTGAAATGATGCTTGGCTCTTGCCACTAAAGTAAGTGTATCCTCGTCCTTGTTTTGTACGCCCAATCCTGCTCCTATACCACCTTGTTCATAAGTCATCCCTATCGCTCCATTGTACATTGGATAAGTATCCCCATAAGATGGATATAATAAATCAAAACGTTCTTTGGTGAAAAACAACCAATTGTTTTGATCAAAATATTTAGCATGATTTTTTCCTATTTGCACTTGAAAATCTTTCTGCCATGGAGTTAATACATCATGTAATGGTTCTGCTGCAGGTGCAAAATAATAGGGTTGATTATATCCTTGCTCATGAAAATCAACATGCACTTGTGGATACCATTGTTGATACAAAGGAATTCTTTGTTGAGTTTCCTTTTGTGTTTGCCAAGCCCAATCTCTATTTAAATCAAAATTATAATGATTGCTTCTACCTGCAGGCCAAGGCTCCATATGTTCTCTAGATGAAGGGTCCGCATTATAAGAAGTACCTACTGCGTTATTATACCAGTTTACATAACGGTCACGACCATCCGGATTAATACATGGGTCAATCATTACAATGGTATTTTTTAACCACTCTTTTGTATTCGTATTGGCAGGATCTACCAATGCAAATAAAGTTAATAAAGCAGCTTCCGAGGAAGACGGTTCATTTCCATGCACGTTATAACTTAACCAAACAATGGTAGGTTGATTCATATCCGTCACCGAACCGTCTACTAAACCATTATTGTGTTTTCTAATCGCTTCTAATTTTGATATGTTTTCTGGAAGACCAATAACTGCTACCATTAAGTCTCGCCCTTCATTGGTTTTACCATAAGGCATAATTTTTACCATGTCCGGTTTTGCTTGGGCAATGGTATTAAAGTATCCAACAATTTGATGGTGTCTTGTAAATTGAGTACCCACCTTATAGCCTAAATAACTTTCTGGACTAGGTACCGTTTGTGCGTTTAACATTAGCACTGAAAAAATAAATAACAATAAACTGCTCAATGGCTTCATCATGCGACTTAACATAGGATAAATTTTAGGTACAAAATGTGAATTATATACCTTAAAAATAAGCATAATTAGGCTTAAATAAAGCATTGATACGTATAGTTTTACACAAGTGGCATTGGCTATTTTGTTGAATACTAAATAATTAAGTAATTTACTGTCCTAATTTAGCTATATGAAAATAAAGAACTCAAAAATGATGGTCCTTACGCTTACTTTAGCCAATCTAAGTATTGGCATTTTAGTGAATGCGCAACCCTTTTTAAAGAAACACCCAGCCATTAACCCATATAATTATGAAGTAGTTAAAGAAGCCTCTTTTTCTAAAGCAGCGGTGACTTCCGCGCACCCATTAGCCAGTATGGTGGGGGCTGCTATCATGAAGGACGGTGGCAATGCTTTTGACGCAGCCATTGCAACACAGTTTTCACTTGCTGTGGTTTTTCCAGGCGCTGGTAATATTGGAGGCGGCGGTTTCATGTTGGCAAGAAAAGCAAATGGCGAATTAATAGGGATTGATTATAGAGAAGCGGCACCAGGTAAAGCAACAAGAGATATGTATTTGGATGCTCAAGGAAATCCAATTACTAAAAAATCATTGGATGGCGCATCTGCTTCTGGTATACCAGGTAGTGTTGCAGGTATGATTGCTACTCATGCTTATGCGAAACTTTCATTGGCTAAATTAATTGAGCCCGCAATTGAATTAGCAGAATATGGTTATGTGATTACCGCAAGAGAAGCAAATGGATTAAACAGTCAAAAAGCAAACTTTTTAAAAAATAGTTCAGCGCCAAGTGCTTTTACACAAAGAGAATGGAAAGCAGGTGATACCTTGTATCAGCCTGAATTAGCCGCTACATTAAAACGTATCCAAGAAAAAGGATTGGCTGGATTTTATGAAGGCGAAACGGCCGATTTTATTGTAAAAGAAATGCAATATTCAGAAGGTATTATTACCAAAGAAGATTTAAAAAATTATCAACCTAAATTTAGAAAACCCATTGAGTTTGATTATAAAGGACATCATATTATTAGCTTCTCCCCTCCTTCTAGTGGAGGAATTATTATTGCTCAGATGTTAAAAATGATTGAACCCTTTAATGTGGGAAATATGGGCCAAAATACGGAAGCTTCTGTAAGTTTAATGATAGAAGCACAAAGACGCGCTTATGCAGATAGAGCTGAACATATGGGCGACCCAGATTATTGGAAAGTGCCTACTAAGACATTAATAAGCGATGAATATGCAAAAGATAGAATGAAGGATTATGTACCCGGTGTTGCTGGTAGTTCTAAAATAACACTAGCAGGTCAGGTGCATGAAAGTGAGGAAACTACGCACTTTAGTGTGATAGACGCAAAAGGTAATATGGTCGCCGTTACCACCACACTTAATGATACCTATGGTAATAAAACCATTGTAGCGGGTGCAGGTTTTTTATTGAATAATGAGATGGACGATTTTAGTGTGAAGCCAGGATCACCGAATATGTATGGCGCTTTAGGAGGCGAAGCCAATTCTATTGTACCCGGGAAAAGAATGTTAAGTTCTATGACCCCTACTTTAGTGACGCTCAATGGCAAACCTTATATAAGTATAGGCACTCCGGGAGGCACTACTATTCCTAATCAGGTTTTTGAGGGATTGGTAAACATCATTGATCATAAAATGACTTTGAAAGCTGCCATTGATGCTCCAAAGTTTCACCACCAATGGATACCCGATGTAGTGGGTGTAGAATCTGATTTTCCTGAAGCAACTATTGAGGCTTTAAAAGTAAAAGGATATAACATTGTTAAGAGAGGAAAATTTGGTAGAATGGATGGTGTCGTTATTTCTAAAGATGGCAAAAGAACCGCAGCTGGTGATAAACGCGGTGACGACAGCGTTGCAGGTTACTAATCATGATTTTATACCTATTATTCAGTAGCATTTTTGTATTTTTACAAAAATAGATTTTCTTGTTAAAAAAGAAATTTTCAATACTGCGTATCCTACTTGCTAGCTTAATTGGTTTATTCCTTTTAGGTTACATTTTATTGCTGATACCAGGTGTTCAAACTTACTTGAGCAGGATTGTAGCAGGCCGGATTGCAAATACCCTGGGCACTGAAGTAAGCGTTGGAAAAGTGGGCTTTTCTTTATTTGATAAATTAGATATTGAAAATGTCTTAGTAAAAGATACGCATAAAGACACCCTTATTTTTGCGCGCTCCTTTAAACTACGTATAAGTGATTTATTTTTTTCTTCCAACACCCCTACTATAAAATATATCGGCCTAGACAAAGCCACCATTTATATTCACAGAGAAACCGAAAAATGGAATTACCAATTTGTATTGGATTATTTGAATAAGGATACTTCAAGTAAGCATAGCGCTAATAAAATTGCCTTAAAGAAAATAGATATTACCAATATTCACTTTGTTCAAACCGATCAATGGGTGGGTGAAAGAATGGTAGTGAATGCAAATAATATTTTAGTGAATATTAAATCTACTATTGGCAACAATATTGCGATTGATCAAATAACGATAAATAAGCCCTATTATTTATTAGAGCAAATTAAAGGGTTGCAACCAAACAAGGATTCGGTCTCTACTACAAACTTGTCAGTTAATTCCAGTCATACCTCCCTTTCCTTAAATGAATTAAAAATTATAAATGGTAAAGTTTGGATTGAGAACGGAACCAAAACACCCTTACCGTTTTTTGACGCTGACCATATCCGCATTGAAGATTTGAATGCTACCCTTCAGAATATTAAAGTTCAGGAAGATACCATTAAGGCGAATGTAAAATTCTTGCAATTAAAAGAAAGGTCGGGTTTAGAAATTAAAAAACTGAGCACTCAATTTAAATTAACCCCAAGGATCATGGAGTTTGATCAGTTAAGTTTAAAGACCAATAAAAGTATCATTGGAGATTATTACGCAATGGAGTATACCCATTTTGCAAAAGACTTTCAGGATTACATTCATAAAATAACCATGAAGTCGCATTTGAAAGAATCGGTTGTATACACGGACGATATTGCCTTCTTTGCTCCTGAAATGAGCAATCTTCATCAACAAGCAAACTTAAGTGCCCAGTTCACAGGTACGGTTGCCAATTTTGTAGCCAGCAATCTAACTGCGCAATACAATAAATCTTTTGTGTCAGGTGAGTTAGCTATGCAGGGCATACCCGATATGCGCAATACACAAATTCAATTTAAAGGCGTAATGGCTAAAACCAATTACAAAGACTTAAGTAATTGGATTCCTGCTTTAAAAAATATTAAAGAATTTCCTTTTGAGGAAATGGGTGAAATCGTATTTAAAGGCGACTTTAATGGTAGTATTTACGATTTTGAAACACAGGGTAAGATGAATACTAAATTAGGATTAGCAGAAACAAAAATTAGATTAAAGTTCCCTGAAAATAGCGAACCCAATTACGAGGGGCTTATAAGTACCTATCATTTTAATATTGGGAAATTGCTGAAGATTGAATCCTTAGGTTTAGTGAATTTTAAGGGTAAAATTACAGGCAGTTCTTTTCAAGTTGATATAATAAAAACAAACCTAGAGGGAACAATCGATTCCTTAGACTTTAATAATTATAAGTATACGAATATTACCACCAACGGTCTTTTTCAAAAAGGCACTTTTAATGGTACCCTTCGTATTAAGGATCCTAATATTAATTTTATTAGCAATATTGAATTGGACTTGAAAAATAAAATTGCCAAGTACAATGCAGTAGGTGACTTATTAAACGCAAACCTTAAAGAATTAAACTTTTCTAATAACAATATTCAGTTAACTGGATTATTGGATGTGAACTTTGAAGGAAATACCATTGACAATTTCACGGGGTTTGCTAAATTCTTTAATGGCAAATTAAAAGGGACTGAATCTTCTGTAAACTTTGATTCCTTAAAACTAGAATCCACCACGCTGAATGGAGTAAAAAATATTCGATTTGCGAGCGATGATTTCCAAGCCAATATCAATGGGAAGTTTAACATAGAACACTTACCCGCAAGTGTTCAGTACTTTATGCAACGCTACTACCCTACTTATATTAGTTCACCAAAGATTTCACCAGAAAATCAACAGTTCATTTTTGAACTAACCACCAATTATATTGAACCCTATATCAGAATTTTTAATAAAGATCTTTATGGTTTCAATAATTTGGATATAAAAGGAAGCATCAATACCAATAAGCAAAGTATTGCACTTACTGGGAAAATACCTTTTGCAGGTTTTAAAAACGGTTTTGCAAACTACGCTATTAAAGACGGAAATATCACAGGTAGCGGAAATATTGACTCCTTGTCTTTAAATATGATTGCCAACGGATTTAATATAACCGATAGCTTAGGTTTCAAAAATACAACGGTTCAAATAAAATCCAGCAAGGACGTTTCAGAATTTATAGTTTACGCAGTAAGTCCTTCGGTCATTGAACAGCTTGCATTAAAAGGTAAGATTCAAACCTACCAAGACGGATTGTCTATTAATTGGTCCCCTTCCTACTTTATCCTCAACCATAAAAAATGGGATATTCAAAATAATGGAATATTAAATTTGAGAGAAAGTAATACCAGTGCAAGTAACTTTAAAATAACACAGGGTATACAATCATTTGATATCACCAATACCCCCAAACAGAAAAATGGTTTACAACTTGAATTAAAAAATATTATTCTTGGGGATATTACTAAATTATTATTCTCCTACCCTCGTTTAGAAGGCATTA
The DNA here is from genome assembly GCA_903862505.1 of uncultured Bacteroidota bacterium. Classification (GTDB taxonomy): domain Bacteria; phylum Bacteroidota; class Bacteroidia; order Chitinophagales; family Chitinophagaceae; genus Sediminibacterium. Next base: position 5,881 of record CAIOYQ010000127.1, on the reverse strand, counting down.
CCAATGGAAAAATTCAGTTTAAGAATATTTTACAGGATCCAGAACTGTATGCGAATTTGGATATTAATAAGTTCATGTACAATACAGACTCGATTGGTAAAACTCAAATTATAAGCTCCTATCAACAATCCAAAGGCATCATTCCTTTTGATATTATTAGCTTAAACAATGATTACAATTTAACGGCCAATGGAACCTATAATTTATTAGACAGTGCCAATCCGCTGGATGCTACCCTATATTTAAATCATTCTAAATTTGGGATGGTGCAGCAATTTATTGGAAATGTAATTACCCATTTAGATGGCAGAGCCAATGGAAGTATCCATTTTGCAGGCAGAATTGAAAATCCCTATTTAAAGGGATCAGCTAGCTTAGAAGATGCTTCCTTTATGGTAGACTATACCAAGGTGAAATATAAAATTGACACTGGCCTCATACAATTTACCAATGAAGGCATTGACTTTGGCAACATGATAGTGAGTGATCAGTTAAATAGAAAGGCTAATTTTAAAGGCAAAATTCTGAATCAAGGATTTAAGCATTTAGAATATGACATGGAAATGAATAGCCCTAAAATAGAGCTATTAAATACGGACGTTTTGGACAATGCCAACTTTTATGGTAAAGCGGTTGGTAAGGCTTCTATGACCATTAAAGGCCCTGCGGAAAATATTAAAATGAGCATCACGGCCGACGTGAATGATAGTTCACATATTTACTTACCCAATTCAACCAGCAAGGAAAGTGGAAAGTCGGAATTTATTGTCTTTAAAAAATATGGTAAAACTGCGCAAAAGAGTGCCGATGTGCCTACCTATAATTTATTAGTGGATTTAGAAGTGACTGCAAATAATAAAACACAGATTGACGTGATTATGGATGACCTTACGGGTGAAGTGATTAAAGCCGTAGGCAATGGTAGAATTAAAATACGCGCTGGCAATATTGAACCCCTTAGTATTAGAGGCAAATACAATATAGAATCTGGTAAATATGATTTTAATTTCCAATCCTTTATTAAAAAACCCTTTGAGTTAATTGCGGAGGCAGGCAATTTTATTGAATGGACAGGTAGCCCTACCGAAGCCGATATTCATATTGATGCGCGCTACACTGCGGAGCGTGTCAGTTTAAATGAGTTAGTAGGTTCTGCTAATTTTAGCAATGCAGTAAAAAGTTATCGTGGAAGTGTTTATGTAATTGCGGCCTTAAGAAATAAATTATCCCAGCCAGCTATTAAATTCTCCCTAGCCTTTCCTCAAGGAAACCCCATTAGCTCCGACAATGAGTTCTCTCAATTCATTACCCGCTTGGAAAGAGATGATAATGAAATACTTAAACAGGTTTCTTTCTTAATTGTATTTAATTCATTTGCGCCTGTTAGTTTTAACACAACCAATACGAACAATGCCTATACGGTGACCGCTATTGGAATTAATACCATCTCTCAATTGGTAACCAAGGAATTAAATAAATCTATTACCAATATTATTAACAAAGCTACGGGCGATAAGAGCCTTCGTTTTGACATTGGATCTTCGGTTTACAATAGTGGTAATTTACTAGACCCTACGGGTGCTGGTATTGCCATTAACGCCAATAAAATTGACCGTACTCGAGTGAATCTAAAACTAGGCCGTAGCTTCTTTAACGATCAAGTAATTGTAAATGTGGGTGGTGATTTGGACTTTAATGTGCGCAATAGCAGTGCCATTCAAAACAGCGATTTACAATGGCTACCCGATTTAAATATTGAATTCATAATTTCTAAGGACCGAAAATTAAGAGCGATTGTATTTAACCGGAATAGCTTGGATATTAATGGCGGAAGTTTAGGAAAAAGAAATCGTCAAGGGGTGAGTATTTCCTATCGTAAGGATTTTGACGAAATTATTTGGTAAGCCTGCGCTTACTGTAAAATATGATTGCTTAAGGCAAAATGGCCGGTGGGACTTTCTTACAATTTTTTAATTTATACACATAAAAATTCCTAAGCACTACCCCCTTGGTAATGATGGGAATGGTATCCGGTGTACTAATTTGTTCAAAGTATTCACCATAAAGAAATTGCGGGTCCACGGGTAAATTGGAGGGTACAATATAATATGCATTGTCCCCTAATTTTAAACCTCTATGCTCCTTATTCAACCAAGCAAACTTATGGACGTCTTCTATTTTCCCTACTGCAATCACCGGCATATTTAAGGGCCTAGCAGTATAAAATAAAATATGCCCTCCTGGGAACCATTTGTGAATTACAATAGGCGAATTAGCCGGCATACTTCCATTTTCTTTATTTCTTTGAACAATGTTGGCAAAGGATTTGGTAAAAGATTCCCATCCCGTTAAATCATTGATTGGATTATACTCTCCTAGGTTCTCATTTTTCGGAGAACCAATTTGTTGAGGGATCACGTAAATAAATAATAAAACGCTTAAAATTAAGGCTAAAAATAGCCCTGTAGCATATTTTAAAATAGCTGGCAAACCATTTAAACTGTTTTTTTCTTGCAAGTAAGTACTCCAATACACCCCACTTATTAAAAACAAAGATATATAGGCAGGCCCAGTCCAATGCGGCAGGGTTGGATTAAACAGGGAAAGCATCCAAAAAGTAAGAAGCAATGGAAGACTGAGCCACAACAATAAAGGAAAGGCTTTTGATAAAGCCAATTTCAGCTTCTTTGTATTGAACAATGCAATCAACACAGAAAGATATACCAGCGGATTTTGATAAATCATCTCCCCAACAATTTGTTGTATAAAACTATCTAGTAAAATACCCGTATGCATGACTCTATTGGAATGGAACGTATAGGTTATAAAGTTGTTTTGAATATTCCAATATAAAATGGGGAACACGCAAATAATCGTTACCAATATGGCCAAATACAAATCCCTTTTTTGCAAGGTTTTAGCTTGATGAAATAATAGGTAAGCACCAAACCCTATCCACAAATACAAACCGTGCACTTTACTTAAAGTAGCCAAGCCAATAAACAATCCTAAAAATAGCCAATCCTTTGTAGTGAATTGGTTGGCTTGCTTGGTAAACTTAACCATCCAATAAATACTTAATGTAAAAAACAATAATTGTGGACTGTCCGGCAACACAAATAAACCTGCAATAATGCTGGTATAAATAGAAATGCTATACATCCAGGCCGCAATATAACCGGCACGCTCATCCTTTAATAAAGTACCTGTTCTAAATATTGTAAAAGTGGCGAGTCCCGCGCAAAGTATACTACCCAAGCGCATGGACAATGTGGATACCCAATATAAATTAAAACTTGTTATACGCATCATCCAACCTACCATACCTGGATGGTCAAAATGATTCCAATCCGGCTGCACCGCATAGGTGTAATAATACACTTCGTCGTTCCCCAGCTCAATAAAAAAAGATAAGATTATTTTAAAGAGGATGGAAACACCAATCAACCACCACATTTTTTTTTGATATGGCAAAGTGGTTGTTGTCATCTTAAAATTCAATGAATTATTTAGCATTGTTTACAAACCATTCGGTTGCTAATGCATATCCTTTTAAACCCAAGCCTACAATGCTCCCCACAGCTTTGGCAGTGACATGGGATATTTTTCTGAAATCTTCTCTTGCATGTACATTGCTAATATGTACTTCAATAACAGGAACACTTATTGCAGCAATGGCGTCTCCAATGGCAATAGATGTATGTGTATAGGCTGCAGGATTCATGATAATGCCGTCCTGATCAAAGCCATATTTTTGAATAGCGTCCACTAACGCCCCTTCCACATTAGATTGGAAATAAGTAAAGTTTACTTGGGGGAAATCCTTTTTTAATTGTGCTAAAAAATCATCAAAGCTTTCGTTGCCATACACTCCTGGCTCACGCATTCCTAATAGGTTTAAATTAGGACCGTTAATGATGGTAATGTTTAGCATGTTTATTATTTATACGCAGATGATTAGGGATTTCAAAATTTCCCTTTTACATTTTTTATTTTCAATTAGTTTGTCTTCATTAAATTTACAAAATCATCAAATAAGTATCTGCTATCGTGCGGGCCCGGTGTGGCTTCTGGGTGGTATTGCACACTAAATGCAGGTCTATCTTTTAATTTTATCCCTTCAATAGAATCATCATTTAAGTTCACATGTGAAACAATCACGTTGTCATGCTTTTTGATGGCTTCTGGATCTACTCCAAAACCATGATTCTGAGTAGTGATTTCCGATCTACCCGTAATTACATTTTTTACAGGGTGATTTAAACCTCTATGTCCATGGTGCATTTTAAAAGTTGGGATATCATTAGCAAGTGCTAATAATTGATGCCCTAAACAAATACCAAACAACGGTTTTTTGGCTGCTAAAATTTCTTTAATCGTAGCCACTGCATAATCCATGGGTGCTGGATCCCCAGGACCGTTTGATAAAAAATAGCCTGTTGGATTAAACGCTTTTAAGGTAGCGAAATTAGTTTTTGCAGGATGTACTCTTACATGCACTCCTCTATCCACTAAACATTGTAATATATTTTGCTTTACACCAAAGTCAAGCACCGAGACCTTTAGCGCTGAATGCACATCTCCAAGTTCATATACTTCTTTAGTACTTACGGTACTTGCTAATTCTAATCCATCCATACTTGGCACTGCAGCCAATTGCTTTTTCAAAGCATCCACATCCAAATTGTCTGAGGAGATAATGCAGTTCATGGCACCACATGTTCTTACATGTGCTACCAATGCCCTAGTATCTAATCCTTCGATGGAGACAATATTATTGGCTATTAAGTATTCGCTCAAATTCCCATCTGCTAATGCGCGAGAATATTTCTCTTCTAAATTACGACCAATTAAACCATGAATTTTTACCGACTTACTTTCTACATCGGTATCTTTTACTCCGTAATTACCAATATGCACATTGTTCATGATAATAATTTGCCCGGTATAACTTGGGTCGGTAAATACTTCCTGATATCCCGTCATACCAGTATTAAAACAAATCTCACCAGTGGTAGTCCCTATTTTACCAAATGCTTGTCCATGAAATACATTGCCATCGGCTAAAACTAAAATTGCGGGTTGAGCTGTCATAGGATGATGCTGTTTTTTTGAATTTGGGGTATCTGATACAAATTTAGGCAAAAAAAAGGCAAGACCAAAGTCTTGCCTTATATGTTACATAACGTTTTTCATTATTCAGCAGCTGGTGTTTCCTCGGTAGATGCAGTTTCAGCAGGTGCTTCTGATGCAGTTTCCTCAGCAGCAGGCGCTTCCGCGGCCTTCTTAGTAGCTGGTGCTTTACTACGACGTGTTTTCTTAGCTGGTTCAGCAGCGGCATTTACGGCATTACCATAAATTTCGTTGAAGTCAACCAATTCAATCATTGCTTTTTCGGCGTTGTCACCTGGACGAATACCTAATTTAATGATTCGTGTATATCCACCTGGACGAGCAGCAATTTTTGGCGCAACAACAGTGAATAATTCTTTCACCGCTAATTTGTCATTTAAATAACTGAACACCACTCTGTGGTTGTGCATGATGTCTTCTTTAGTAGCCGTTTTTTTAGTCTTAGTAATCAATGGCTCAACATATTTTCTTAAAGCTTTTGCTTTCGCTAATGTTGTTACAATACGCTTGTGTGTAATGATTTGACAAGCAAGGTTCATTAATAAAGCATCTCTGTGTGCCTTTTTACGACCTAAATTGTTTTGTTTGTCTCCGTGACGCATGACGTTTAATTTTAATCCTTACACCGTGTCAGGAATTGTAAGGTGTGAGCCCGAAAGCTCGGTTATAAATAGTGACTTACTCTAGCCTTAACGACTATTGTAAATCTAATTTGTCTAATCCTAATTTACCTAAATCCATACCGAAG
>CAIOYQ010000126.1 GCA_903862505.1 uncultured Bacteroidota bacterium | reverse complement strand
TTATTTTATCAAATAAATTTTTAATATTTTTTATTTTATATAAATAAAATGTTTTATATTTAATATACATTAAAATATAATTCTATGAAAAAGAAGCTACAATTATTGGTGCTAAGTTTGTGCTGTATTTGTGTACTAAATGCTCAAAATAGCTATAGTGTAAAGGGGGGATTGGGATTTGCTGGCGCAACAGCAAAGTCTAGCGGGCTTACATTTACTGCGGATGCGGTTATAAAACCACAGATTGGTATTATCGCAGACCTGCCTGGCACTGATGTCTTTAATTGGCAAACCGGTTTACTAATCAATACTTATGGTGGTAAATATTCTGAGGACGGAGGCACGGTTACTGGAAATATTATTACTTTATCTGTTCCATTTTTAGGAAAATATAAATTTGCTGACAAATTTTTTGGTTATGCCGGACCACAGCTTTCAATTTCTGTATCAGCAACTGCAAAAAGTAAAGAGGGTAATCTAAGCAGTACGGAGGATATTAATTCTGAAATTAAAAAACCTATCATTTTTGGTGTAATGGGTGGGGGTTATGAGATGAGCGAAAAAGTTACTGCCTTTGGAGAATATCATTTTGGCTTAAGCAACGCAAGTTCTGGTGACGGATCAAGTAGTAAGTTTAACTTGTTCAACTTGGGGGTAATTTATAGTTTACGTAAATAACCTATTTATATTATTTTTATAAATGCCACTTTAAAGTGGCATTTTTTTTAAGTAGTTGTTTTGATATGAAAAACCTGGTTATTTTTTTGTTTGTTTTTATCGCGACCCTTATGGTGCCGCGTCTTTCCTATGCACAAAACACATATGCCATTAGTGGATTCATTAAAGACGGGCTAAGCGGTAAAGCATTGACTGGCGCAACAATAACAGCTGGCCAAGCTGCGGAAGAGCGCTGTGTAACAGACAGTAGCGGTTTCTATTTTATGAAGCTAAAATCGGGTGACTACTCAATAAAAATAAGTAAACCAGGCTATATTGAAAAAACAATAAAAATTAAATTAGATAGTGCATTGAATAAAGATATCAAGCTTGAGCCGGTGGTTGTTTTAAAAGACGTAGTGGTGTTGTCAAAAACAAGCAATATTAACACACCAGTGGCGGGCAGGGAAATAATAAATATGAATAAAGTTGACAAAACGCCTGTGTTTTTTGGGGAAAAAGATATTTTAAAAACGATTGTTTTGTTACCGGGGGTTAACAACGCTAACGACGGGAATACCAATTTTTTTGTAAGAGGTGGCGCTTCCGATCAAAACTTAATTTTATATGATGGCGCTCCCGTGTATAACCCATCACATATTTTAGGATTTTTTAGTGTTTTTAATAATGACGTCATTAAGGATGCCACCTTGTATAAGGGAAACGAACCCGCGCAATACGGAGGAAGACTCTCTTCTGTATTAGATATAAATACAAAAGATGGAGATATGAATGTCAACAAAGTGACTGGTGGTATTGGAAATATTACAAGTAGGTTATCAATAGAAGGACCACTGAGAAACGACCAGTCTTCTTACTTTTTTTCTGTAAGAAAAACACATATAAACTACCTGCTTAGCTTATCCGATGAGTTTAAGAATGATAAAATAGATATTTATGATATCAACTTTAAGTACAAGAATATTATTGATTCAAGTAGTCGAATATTTTTGTCGGGTTATATTGGCAGAGACAAAATAGCCCTGGGTGATAACGTTGGGGTAAGTTGGGGT
>CAIOYQ010000125.1 GCA_903862505.1 uncultured Bacteroidota bacterium | reverse complement strand
AATGGCTTCCTTGGGAGAGTCGGTAATTTATAGTGACAAAATGGATCCAGGCTTTTTAATCCCCATTAACTTATTTAAAATTTACGATAACAATAAAAGCAATTACTTAATTAATGCAGGCGCCAATGGACAATACTTTTTTCAATTAAGTTCTCGAAATCAATTTAAGAACACACATTTATTTGTCACGATGTTTGTAGACGAATTGCGTTTAGCTACCATGTTGAATGCAAAAAAATCAAGGAATCAATTAGGCTTCACGATTGGCGGATCCAAAACTGATATGTTTATTCCTTATTTAACCTTAGGTGGTGAGTATACCAAGGTAAACCCATTTGTATATAGTAACTTATTGCCTGCACAGTTTTATACACAATATGATTATAGTTTAGGCGACTGGATGGGCAATAATTTTGACCGTTTTGTATTGTTTGGAAAATACAACCCTAAACCAAGGTTAAGCCTATACGCACATATACAAAGAATTAGAAAAGGAGGCGCCGGAACCATAAAGCAACAATACGAAGCGGAGCCACAACCTAGGTTTTTATTTGAGTTGCAAAAAAAGAGATATGATGTATTGTTAAAAGCCAATTACGAGTACTATAATAATTTATATGTATTCTCGAGCTTTCAATTCATACACAATATTAGTTTTGATAAAAAAATTAAAGACGAAACTGTTTTTCAATTAGGTTTTAGTTATGGACTTCCTTAGTATTTATTTGTGTAACTAAGTTTGCGCGTCGGTTATAAACAGCAGTCCCACCCAGGTCCAGAAAGGAAAGGCACCCATAGGGCCTTCTAAAAATACATCAAAGCTTGCATTGAGTAAAAACGCCATGATAATACAGGAAATGGCCAGGGACAAGGTCCCCAATTGTTTTTTAAATATGGGCTTCATCATCAGGTATATCCAATAGATCCAAACAAAAAAGAGAATCACGCCAAACCTTGCCATAATATTTAAATGAAAATTATGGGGGGAGCGCAATTCGTCATCCAAAGAAAGAATTCCATCCGAATCTGCCAAACTCATTCCCAATCCTTTTCCAATAAAAATTCCAGACGGTGAAAAACTATAATCTATAATTTTTGCCCACCATATTAAACGCCAGGTAACATTATTTTCTGAATTCACATTTACGCCCGCTCCCAAAATAGATCCAAAATTATCTTTAATTTGTTCCAACCCAATAGTTCTTCCTTGAAAGTTTTCACTTACTTGTAAACTTATATAAAATGGAATAACAATTAAAAGGACTAGCGGTAACCATTTAAGTACTAACCGAGTTCTTGTTTTTAACACTACGTCTTTATTAAAATAAATAAAGCATAACAAACCAATGATATAGGTAACTGCACCTGCCCTACTATAAGCGGCTATAATTAAAAAGTCAAGTGCAATAAAAATAATCAGTATCCATAATTTTTTAGAAGTAATTCTGTCACTATACATTAAAAGCATAATACTAGAAATAAGTAAGTGGACGCCCATATCCCCGTACTTGTAAAGTACCAAAGGAATGGTCCCAAACAATTTAAATTCAGAAATTGCAGGCACAAAAAATTGTGCAATAAAAACACAGAAGCCTACAATGGGGAACCAGGTATATATTTTAAACAACCTATCCCAAATAAATTTTTGCTCGTTCTGAAATAAGAAAAGAATAAAAACAAACCATCCATATTGAAATATAAAAGAATCTCTTATCACATCAAATAAGGAATAGGAAACAATCCCTTTAAGAATATAAATGAACGAAACGACTAAAAAAAAGAATAAATATTTTACTGAGCGGGTATTGGGAATTTCTAATGTCTTTCTATTTAAAAGCAATAAAACAATACCAGTCGCCCACATTAACTCTACTAAAAAACTATAGGCTACACCTTTGTTCAAAAAAACATAAAGCATCATTACAATAAAATAAAGCCTTATGTAGAAGTTTTTAACGAGTGCCATTGTTAATAAGAACTTTTATAGAAACGTTAATTTGTAAATTGTATTTGTCTGGTGTTTTTGAAGTGGGCTCAGACCAACGTGCTTTATCATCCTCAATTCTTAACCAGCGCCAATTCATAGTTTGGGTATTTAAAATAGAACCCGCAATGATAATATTTTTTTGTGGATTAATTTGTACTTCCGCGCCGGACATTAAATCCACCCAATACGCATTGGATTTTCCAGAACCTACATAACTTAAATATGCATAATTGTAAAAATCATTATTATGTACAACCCTTTGAACATGTACTCCAATTTTATTATATCCTTTATTCCAACTCAAGCCCATAAACTGGCTATTGGATCCTGGCCCTATATTAGCACCCAGCATTTGTGCATTACTGGTATAGCCCTGTCTAATTTGCGTACTGGTATACCAACTATTGTACTGAGGACCATCAAACGGATAGCCAGGAGTGAACACTTTTCTTGGATCCATTAACTGTAACTGAGTAAGCTCCACTGAAAATTCCAGAAATGACTTTTTAGCAAAATTCGGGAATATCTTTCTTGCGCCAATAGTGAATCCTGTCTTGGAAGAGTCATTAAAAAAACTGACCGGCCATGGTAATTGATTTGGTGTACCCAATTCCACATAAAATTCGGCATGGTCTTTTGGCATAATATATCTACCCATTATTACACCTACACCCATTTTTTCGCTACCATTAGAAACAGCATTACTATCCGAATAAAATACTTTGGAATATCCATAGCCTAAATAAAAATTAGGAATCCATTTAGGTTGCCAATTAATGATAAATGCATTGATGCTTCTTGTTGAATTACTTTTAGGATAGATACCACCTCTCCAAATAGTCCGCATAATACTATCATCTGGATTTTCATATTTAGTGGAATCCAATATCCCTATTATCGCTTTCAATTCAAAACTACCAATCCTAGTTTTAATAGGTTTTTGTGTTTGTAAATAAGCATGTTTAAACCCGGGAGCATTATTGGTAAACAATAAACTGTTTAAGCGCCCTGGCCCCCACCATAAATTTTCGGAGGAAACACCAAATGCAACATTTGGATAACTTAACCCTACCCTAGTTTGACCTAATGAATATTCATTAATTTGCTCCTTGCCGAATCTTCTAAAATCATCTATATTATTAGCAGTAATTAAATAATATCTTGGCCACCAGTTACCATCGGTTTGATTGCCCTTGTCTACGTATTGTTGTAAATTTTGTGCGCTCACCCATTCAGGTTGTAAATTAATATCTAACGCTCTCCATCTTATGTTCACACCAACACTTACACGCTCTTGTTGTCCCACTGACGGATACATACTTCCATCATTAAACCCAATAGGCATGTGATCGTTATTTTGTCTTATATCCGATAGCTGAAAACTTTTAATATAGAGTCTCTTTGAATTCTTATAATTAGCCCCTTCTAAAAATTGAAATGCACTCGTGGATCTTGTCATGAATGAATAATCCTTAATTAAATTAGAATCAGGCACATTTCCAAGTAGCTGAATATTGCGCTGATTATCCATAAATTTAATTTCATCCAAAAATGCATTTTGTGCATTTGCTTTAATGGAAATTAAAACAACAAATAGGATGAATATTCTTTTTACCATAAAAAAATGGTGTTTATAAATGCATAAATATTGGTGACATTATTCTTATCCTGCCATAAATAATTTTTGGTGTTCACATATTCTATATTGGCACTCCATAAAATATTTCTATAACGATACCTAGTTTGTAGACCAAAACTATAATCCTCCCACTTGGTAGTTCTTAATCCTAAATTAGCAACATCAGTAGTTATAATTTGTGTTGGATTTTGCACTATATGGTTAAATATAAATCCAAATTTATTCCATGCCCTGTTCCAACTTAATTGTACTGTTTGCATATTGTTTCCAAAACCACTTCCCGCACCCATGGTTTGATTTTGATTGGTGTAACCTTCTGTTACCCTACCATGTTCATAAAAATTACCTGCATTCCGCATTAAATAACTTGGTGTTTGTGCCATTCTAGTTACCTCAGCGCCAAAATCTAAATAGTCAATGGTGTTTAGGTAGGATAATTTTTTGAAACCAAATATATATCCAGAAGAGTGAGACATGTCCACCATTAAATCTCTAAAATTATCCTTGGCATCATTATATCCAAATTCAAAATACACTTCTGCATGATTTTTTGGGAATACCCAACGGGTATTAAAGGCCAATAATTGGTCTCTATTAATCGTATCATTATAAGCACTACCAAAAAAGGAACTAACTACTGGTAAGTATTTAGGAACAAATTTAGTGATATTATTATTAGCATAGTTTTGGAATGCGCGCGTAATGCCAAAACTTACATTTTTCATAAAAGCTGGTTGATAAGAAAGGGTCAAACCACTAAAATAACGTTCATTGTTTAAGTAAGTCCTCTTCTTTAAATAACCATTTTCATATCCTTGTGAGGTGTCGGACTTGAGTGTGCCAGAAACAATTTGAAACTGAAAATTACCCATAAAACTCTTAAGTGGGCGATTGGTTCCAATAGAGTAATGCAAAAATCCAGGTGCATTATTACTCATTAACATAGAATTATAAATACCTGGTCCCCACCATAGGTTTTGTGTAGATGCGCTAAAACTAACTCCACCTAAATCAAATCTTAAAGCTGATTGGCCTGGCAATACTTTTTTAATGGAATTGGTTACTTGTCCCCAACTACTATTGGTAGTATAATTCCCATTGGCAGTACTTATAAATTCAGGTCTTAATTGCAACTTGAAATTATGCCAACTTGCATACACACCTCCACTTACCTGAAACTGATAACCTTTGGAATAACTCATAGCACCGTCATTCCAACCATATGGGTGATCGGAATTAAATTTCTGTAATAAATTTATTGGTAACAATCCTATATAACTGTGTTTGTCCTGATACAATACACCATCATACTTCATATTGGTATCAATTAAGTTTAAAAGTTTAGCATAACTTAAACTTGTGTTGGTATAATAAGGCCTTATAGTTAAAGAGTTATCAGATGGTGTTTTTTCTAGTAATTGTAAATTTCTAACCTGTTCATCAATATCCATAAAACCAACAGGTACTGCAATAGATGCAGTTTTTGGTAAATTTGAAAAATCAATTTCCGGTTTTAATTTATAACGTAGAGAGTCATTTTTGCTCAAACTATTTATTTCACTTTCTATATCCTGTTTCTTAAGTAAATAGTTTTCTTTGGTTTTATCTAAATTATACACTAGTGTATTAATATCCTCAACCTTATCTCTTAATTTATCAATTTTAGTTTTTCTTAGCTGATTGAGCTTGGGTTTAGAAATTCTAACAAGGGTGTCTGTTCTTTTCCAAAATGCTATTTTTGAAAATGGAATCTTATCAAGTTTTGGTAAGTTAATTTTAATAGGATTATACGCACCTGTCGTAATTATCTTTTCAGGTTTAACTGGCTTAGGTGTTTTTAACGTTATTTTCTTAGCTGGCTTAATTTTTTTAGTTTGTGGCTTAAGCGTATCTCTTTTTAAAAAAGTAAAGGGTTTGCCAATACTAGCTACAATACTTTTGGTTTTAGCACTTATCTTAGAAAGATTGGGACCTCTATAACGTATGGTATCCTGAGCATGGACATGGGAATATCCTAGCAAAAGGAGCATAATGCAAAATAGAGAAATCCTTAAATTCATATTACAAAATTACGTAATAATTAACGAAGGCCTAACTTTTTAAAAAAATGCCTTAAGGCTAATCCAATAAAAACGAAAGGAAACACAATATTAAAACGCTTTATTCTGTGTTTTATTATTTGATTTACAGCAAATTGTATCGTTTTAAGGGCGCCCAATCCATTGGCGCGCATGGCTGTCATATATTCTGCCAAAACTCGGTATTCAATTTTCACTTTTTGAGCATAATTAAGGTCAATTACACTAAAAGGCAGTAGTTTTTTCCATTTTTTCTGCATTATGAGCGCATTTTGAAGCCAAACTGTATCTAATTTACCAGATGAATGGGAAATAGTAATATTGTATAGGCTTAAAATATTAAAACCTAAGGCTTTGATTTGCAGAGAAATATCTACATCATAAAAATGAAAACCAGTAAAACGGTCTTCATCAAATGAAATTTGGGAAAACAACTCCTTTTTGATACAAAACCATAAGCCATCCACTACCACTACTGGCAAGGCATGATCCTGAATGGGTGCATATGCATGTTCGGTTTCACCACTTACATGCTTACAAATCAAACCTCCACTCCACCATGCACCTGGAAGCGTTGCAAAATAGGGTGCCCCTGCAACACCAATCGCACCTACATTAAATTTTTGTAACTGAGTAGTTACAATATTTCCCCAACCCATTGTCTCAAATCTAATATCATCATGCATAAAGCAAACGATATCATAATTACTTAAAGTCACTCCTTTATTATATGCCGAAAAAATACTGTACTCGTTTTTGCCATTGTCAATCACAATAAGTTCGTAGGGAACGCCAATCGTATTTTGGATATTTTCCTTTAATGCTTCATTAACATCATTTGCGCGCGCGCATATTACAATAGAAATCATATTAATTGGTTCTATTTTTATTCAATATACGCATTAACTGATTCCTAAATAAATTATCAGGCTGTAAATAAAAATGCATTAGACAAAACCAAATAAGTGATAGCAGACCTGTAATGATT
>CAIOYQ010000124.1 GCA_903862505.1 uncultured Bacteroidota bacterium | reverse complement strand
TTCCTGTTTTTGCCAATTTGTTCCACTAATTACTTTTTTGGTTATTTATCAAATCCGCCTTTTTTTATACATACGGTGCATCTCCCCAATGTAAAAATATTTAACTCCATGGTAATGTTGATTGGCAATACTAGGAAGTCCCTCTGGTTTTATTGAAATACTTTCAAATAAATCCTTGTATTTAAGGAGCCATGCATCAATATCATTTGTTGATGCTAATTCAATTAGCGCTTCTTCACATAAATTATCCGTGATTTGAAAATCTATTTTATCCATAAGTGAAAGTATATATTCCAAGGGTTAGAAAAGTTATTCTATTAAAAAAATAAGTTTTTTAAAGCCGTTTTTATTTTAATTCATTGATTTTCAATAGATAATGAAAAGCTTTAAAAGTCAACAAGCTTGTCAGGAATTTATATTGTTGTAGTCTGAATATATGTTTGTGTTCTAAACCAAAAGATAATATGCAAACACAAACAATCACGACAAATGTAACTAAGGTATTGTCATTCTACAAAGAAAACAATATCTGGTATGCCGACTTACCTGCTTTTTTAGATGCCGGCTTAGGCACCAAAGCGAATTTAATGATGGTGGATGGCGCTGATACTTTTTTAGATTATGTCTCCAACAATACTAAAAGCACAACAATAAAATTAAGTACAGTGCCTTTCATCGAAGCGGATGCTGTACTTAATAAACTAGGCTATGGGATGAATTCCAATCTGCTTGAGGAAGTTGGTCATGCCTATGTTGATCATGGCGCTTACTATCTAATAGAGAAATTTAAAGACCAAAGCATTAATCATCAACTATGGCTTTGTCCTGTTACTGAGTATGTATTTGAAGGGGGCTATCCCCAAACAATTTATATCCAATTATTAAAAAATAAATAAATGAAAACAAGAAAAACAATCTACCACTTAATCGTAGATAAAAGCGGCTCTATGTGTGACTGCATTGAAAGCACCATTAATGGCTTTAATGAGCAAGTGAATAAAATAAAAAGTAATGCCCATGAATTTCAGGAAGAAGAAATTACAATGGGACTGACTTTATTTAACGACTATGCCGATCATCATTATTTTTTGGCCAATCCAAGCACGGTAGAATTGCTAAATGCCAATACCTATCGTCCCAATGGCAATACCGCACTAATGGATGCAGTAGGGGAAACCGTTAATTCTATCGAAAACCAGCTTAGAGAAAGCCATATTCCAGCCACGGTGGTTGTGGTAATTCTTACAGATGGCTATGAAAATGCATCAAAAAGCTATAACTTAGTAAAAATTCGTAATATGATATCAAGGCTAGAGGAGACCGGTAAATGGACCTTTAGTTTCATAGGTGCAACACTAGATGCAGTGGCAGTTGCTGAGAGTATGGCTATTAAAAACCAAAATAGTTTTGCATTCGAAAAAAAGAATATGAAATCGGCAGTTTGGGATAAGTTGGGAAAATCAATGAGTATGTATTTTTATAACAAAAGCGAAAATAAGAACACTGATAATTTCTTTTAACCAGTAATATGAGAGTGCATTTAATTAAAGACAGTGATGTAGGGAAAGAAATATTTTCTGAAGTGGTGGATTTGTTAAAAGCAATTCCAGGCCCTATTGAATTTTGTTATGACAGCCATAACGTAATAAATTTTGATGTGGATGATTATGTAGAAAATAAAGTGTTAGATGAAAAGGTTTTTGTGAATTCTAAGCCTCCAGTGGCTTCGTATTCATTTTCAAAACGCAGTTCTTTTAGGGAAAATATTATGGAAATATTTGATGAAAAAGAATCCCGACCATTAAAGGAGTTTAGTTTCCCTTTTACCAGAAAAACATCTACATGGACAACACTCTTTGATAAATGCAACAATTATAGAATTGATAAAATTATTCCTAATAACGAATTTGTTTTACTGTTAACTGAAGTATCCAATACCAATAATTGGTTTGCCTCCTTAGACGAAAAAATGCCATTTAATGGGTTTATACATACATCCGATTGGAATCATTTTATAAAGTGTCAGGATTCATTTCCTATTGCTTTTGAAGTAATTGCTTTGTTATTGCAAAAGCATATGTTTAACGATTACAATGAAGTGAGAACATCTTTACATATTGAACCTATTGGATGTGTGAATGACCTTTGCTTAGAAAAAAAGAATATCATTTTAAAATTAAGAACTGCCGATGTTTGCGCAGACTGCATGACAAAATTAAGAGAAAAGTTATCAGTGGCTTATGTTCAACATGCATTGTTAATAATGGAGTCCTTAAGAGTTAAGATGTTATTCTCTCAAAATTTTAAACAGAATGTTCCATTAAGTAGGTTAGTGATGGAGGAAAAAGGTAAAATTATTTTACCTGAATTTGGGAATATTGAGATAAAATTAAAGCCATTAGAGAAAACTATTTATAGATTTTACTTAGAACATCCTGAAGGTGTAAGATTTAGTGATCTAAGAGACCATCAAGAAGTACTAAGCAAATATTACATGAATTATATTAATGACGATGATGGAGACAGGGAATACGTTAAAAGAGTCATTGACGAACGAATTGAAAAGCTAGTAAACATTACTAATAATGCTGCCGCAGAGAAGGTTGCAAAAATTAAATCGGCCTTTGTGAAAGCAATTGG
>CAIOYQ010000123.1 GCA_903862505.1 uncultured Bacteroidota bacterium | reverse complement strand
TAATTTTTTTCTATCCTCGGCACTAATATAAAGTTTAGGCGTTTTTGCAGGTGTGGAGACACTTACATCTCCCTCATATCCTTTTTCTTTACTGATATTAAAGAAGCCATACAACTGATAATAATCTTTGGCAGAGAAGGGGTCGTATTTATGATCATGACATTGCGCACACTCAATGGTCACGCCTAATATGGCTTTGCCATAGGTTCTTGTTTTATCAATATTATTGGTAACTCTATATTCCTCTTCTATCACACCGCCTTCCTCCGTGTATTTATGGTTCCTCCAAAAAGCCGTTGCTAAAATAGTTTCTTTATTACTGTTGGGCATGAGGTCGCCCGCAATTTGTTTCGTTAAAAATTCATCGTAATGCATATTTTTATTAAATGCATTTATCACCCAATCCCTCCATGGCCATTGTGTTCTAATATTATCATCCTGGTATCCATAGGAATCGGAATACCTTGCTAAGTCCAACCACAACACCGACATCTTTTCTCCATAGGTTGGCTTGTTCATGAGTTGATCAATTAATGAAGCGTACCAATTTTCATTTTTATTATTCATCCAAGCTTGCAGTTCGGTATAAGCAGGTGGCAATCCGTTTAAATCTATATAAGCGCGCTTTATTAAATTTTCTTTCTCTGCTTCATTGTTGGGAGACAATCCTTTTTCTTCTATTTTTTCGGCAACAAAATAATCAATCTCATTTTTCACCCATTTTTTATTGCTAATTTTTGGCAACACCGATTTTTGAGGTGCCACAAATGACCAATGCTTTTCATATTTGGCACCTTCTTTAATCCATTGTTTAAATAAATTAATTTCTTCGGGCGTTAACATTGCCAAATGACTCTCTGGCTTGGGCATGACAATATTAGGATCCGTAGATTCAATCCTTCTTATGAGTTCACTTTTTTCCGGACTACCTGGTACGATGGCAAAATGCCCTTTGTTATTAGGTAATTCGGCATAGGCCTTTTCGGCGATGTCTAACCGAAGCCCTGCTTTCATTTTATTTACATCGGGTCCATGACAAGAAAAACATTTGTCCGATAAAATGGGACGAATGTCCTTATTATAAGAGATGGATTTTTTTGTTTGCGCATTATTCATCCATAATAAACAAGAAATTCCTGCCACAAGTGCCGCAATTACAATGAATACAAAACTTATCTTATATTTTTTAACGAAAATCAATATTATACTTTTGAAAATTTATAAGGATATACTTTTCCAGATGCCCATTGGGCAACATAAATATTACCATCATCGTCTACACATACATCATGCGGATGATTTAATATTTTATCGGTCTGTGACATGGGTTGTAATACTCCATTCACATAAGTAGGTTCGCTGCCTCCTAAATTGGAAACTACTTTATTTTGCTTATCTAATATGGTAATGAATCCAGTATGTTCGGTATCTAAATTTGGAGAACGCAATACCGCTGCATATAAATAATCTCCTTTAATTACCGGACGGCACATACATGCACCAGGCAAGTGTATGACTTCCAATAATTTTCCATCCATACTAAATCGCTTAAAAGCATTGCGGGTACGATCCGTAATCAATAGGCTAGACTTGCCATTGCGGGTATCTACACAAATACCATGCGCGTTGTCAAAATGCGCATCGCCTTCACCTCTTCCCCCAAAAACATTTTTTAAATTTCCTTTCTCATCATAGTGCATAATATGCTGCGCGCCATATCCGTCGG
>CAIOYQ010000122.1 GCA_903862505.1 uncultured Bacteroidota bacterium | reverse complement strand
TGTAGATTCTTTAACACAAGCCTTTACCATTAATGGTTCCAATCCCAATGCTAATTTTAAAGTAATTAAAGACACCGCATTGTGCAGTAATGAGGAAGTAATTATTAAAGATAGCTCCTGGGTGTATCCGGGTAAAGTAGGTGTGTTAAGAATAGTTTGGGGAGACGGTAAGGATACTACTATTTCGGATAGTAAAATTGGAAATGTATACAAACATTTTTATGGCAATGCCGTGGGTAGTAATAATTTTAACTATGCGATAAAAGTACAGGCTTATTCGGGAGGTACCTGTTATGATGATTCTATAGCTAGCATTGCTATTGTAAAACCTCCTACCAGTGTATCCTTGCAAGCCGATAAGGATTATGTTTGTTTATTGGACTCCATGTTAATTCGCACTACTATCAATGGGGGCGTGCCAACTTTTAATTATACCTTAAATACAGACAATGCAAATTCAAGTGTAAAGGGCAATTATATTTATGGGATATCAAAAGGAAATGTAAATGTGGGCATTAAAGTTACGGATGCTAAAAACTGTTTATATAATTACGCTAATGTATTAAACCTGTCAAATGCCGAACTACCCATCGCTTCTTTAATTATTAAAGACACCGTTATATGTAATGGAGATTCGGTTACTTTAAAAGGACAGGGTGCTAATTTATATAAATGGTATTTGAATTCAAATCTATCGGAAATAACTAATATCGATTCTCTCCGTATAGGTAAAGCAGGTAATTATAGTTTGGTCGTAAATGATGGGAAGTGCAATTCTTTGCCGACAAAAGCTTTTCCTATTATTGAGTTTACCATTCCTGCAATCAATATCAGTTACAATTTATTGTCATGTACCAATGGAGATGTGTTTATTCAAACCAATGCGACCGAAAAATTTAAAATTCATTATGCCTGGAATTTTGGAGACAGCAGTTATTTTTATAAAGCCAATCCCATCTCACATAGTTATCGTAAAGTAGGGAAGTATGTGATTAAATTAAATGTAACCAATGACTATTGTCCTAAATATGAATATGCATTGGTGGGCGACACCCTTCAAGTAGTGGATCCCTTAACTCCCAAAGATTTTACCTTATTTGTTCTAGCCGATCAGGATACTTTGTTAAGCCCTAAAAGAACAGCACCTGGTTATTCTCAATACACTTGGATCCCCGCTTTTAATTTAAACAATCCCAATATTCCTAATCCTATTTTTAATGGGGCACGTAGCATTGACTATACTTTACAAATACTAGATCCTTTAACGGGTTGTAAAATTTTAGATGTGTATAAATTAGATGTATCTAACGAGGTGGTGGTGGCCGTACCCAAAGCTTTTACTCCTAATAGAGATAATTTAAATGACATCCTAAAAATAGAAGCGGGTGCTGGCGTAAAAATGTTAAAATCATTTATCATCTTTAACCGCTTTGGTAAAATAGTATTTCAAACCAATGATATTACAAAGGGTTGGGATGGAAGATACAATGGATATGATCAAGAGATGGACGCTTATAGTTATTTGATAGACTATATTACGTATAAGGACATTTCCCAGCGTAAAACTGGCTCCTTTATTTTAATGCGATAATAATTAATTATTATTTTCCAAAATTAGTGCGCAGCTGATTGATGTAAATGCTTACTTGATCAATAAAGTTGCCCAATACATCCGAAGCACCTTCAATACCAAAAACTTTTGATGCTAAAATTAAAAATACTATCCCATAAAGTGACCCCCACAAATGCGCACTGTGATTAATATTGCCACTTCCTTTTTTAGACAAATAAGCAGTTAAAGCTAAATAAATAGGGCCAAATAAAAAGCCAGGAATAATAGGAGGAATTACAAAAAATCCAATTTTCATAGTCGGTTGTAAAAAGATACCTGCAAATACAATGGCGGATACTGCACCTGATGCCCCCAAGCTATAATAGTTATATTGTTTTAAATGACTAAAGTAGGTAGGAATAATACAAGCTACTAATGCGGAGATATAAAATAATAAATAGAGAATACGCCCCGTTTCGCCAAATAGGAGCATAAAGTACTGTTCTACTAAATCCCCAAACATATAAAACGAAAACATATTAAATGCCAAGTGAGGAATGTCGGCATGAATAAATCCACAGGTAACGGCACGGTACCATTGACTCGGGTCTTTGGCTATTGAATAAGGGTGAAAAATACATTTATCCATCAATGTTTGATTATTCATAGCCAATAAGGAAATGCCAACCGTAGCAATAGTTATAATAAGGGTTAAAGTCATATTTTATTTATTCGATTAAATTTATTCGTGATGGTACTTTTCATTCGCCAAGATACTGCATGCTCGGTAAACCTGCTCGGCTAATATTAATCTCACCAACATATGCGGAAATACGAGCTCTGATAGGCTCCAAGTAAAATTGGCGCGCTTTTTAATTTCTTCGTCCACTCCATAAGCACCGCCAATTAAAAAAACAATTCTTTGTACACTTTGATTTGCTTTTTGTTGTATGAGTTTGGAAAGTCCTGGAGAGCTTAACATTTTTCCAGTTTCATCTAATAAAATGAGTACATCGTTTACTGCTAATGATTTAAGGATAGTCGCCGCCTCGGCTTTTTTTATTTGGATTGGTTCGGTGAGTTTACTTGGAGTGATGAGATGCCAGTCAATAGGATAGTAATGCCCTATGCGTTTTGTGAATTGATCAACGCCTTCCTTAATATAGGATTCGTGTGCTTTGCCAACGGAGAGAATAGAGAGTTTCAAGTAATTTGAATTTCATCAAATTTACTGAATTTAAATTTATGAACTAATTTGAAGAAAATTTGGGTAATCTTAAGCTTATGAATGCTTACTGAATGGTAAATTCCTGTGTATTGGTTTCGTCCAAGGAAAAAGTGTATTTCCCCTTTTTACAGTCTCCCACATAAAGACAGGTTCTTTGTGTCTTACCCGTTATTTTACCTTGCATAATATCCACACCTTGTGCATTGGAAATAGTGTAAATTTTACTTTCACAATCTTCCAATGAAAAGCGGACTTCTAAAATGCCGTCCTTAACTATTTCAGTTAATGTGATCATAAATAATTGTTTAGGGGGTCTAATCAATTAGACTTAATAAAAGTAGGGAATAATAGTAGAAATCATACTAGATTTATTTCTATCTAAATTTTAACCTGCCAAATAAATATTAATTTCATGTTATCTTCAATAGCTTAAAAATGATAATTATATGAAAATCAGAAACTTATTAATACTTATAATGGTTGCATTTAGCAACAACGTATTCGCTCAAAATAACATAAACTTAATGCCCTTTCCTCAAAATGTTACAAAAAATGAGGGTCAGTTAATGGTGTCAGGTAATTGGAATATGTATTATAAAGGGGAATATAGTCCAATGATCCAAGAAGCAATGGGACGTTTTGTAACTAGGTTTAAAAATGCAAGCTCCAAAAAATTACAAATCATTGATAAAGCTGAAAATATTAAAATTCAAATAAATAAGATTACGATTAACGATTTAGGGATTGATAACAAAGAAGGGTATAAATTAAATATCGACTCAATTATTATCATTAATGCAGCAACTGACGAAGGGATATTATATGCTTTGGAATCTCTGAATCAATTGTTAAGTGTTTATAAGGAGGGGGTTGGTTTTCCAAAAGTTAGTATACAAGATTATCCAACTTATGCATGGAGAGGGATGATGGTGGATGTGGCTAGACATTTTATTCCAATGGATATGATGAAAAGAAATGTAGATGCGATGGCAGCAGTTAAATTAAATACTTTACATATTCATATTTCAGATGACGAAGGTTTTAGAATTGAATCAAAAAAATATCCACAATTACATTTGAAAGGATCTAACGGAGAATTTTATACGCAAGCAGAAATAATAGATTTTATAAAATATTGTAAACTTAGAGGAATTGAAGTATATGCCGAATTTGATTTACCAGGGCATAGTCAATCTTGGTTTGCTGGCTATCCAGAGTTGGCTGCAGAAAAAAAGTCTTATACACCTGGGCCGAGATTTAAAATTGATGGAGATAAGCCAGTGAATTTAATGAGCTTAGTGCAAATGATTAACACTACACCAACGCCTTCGCTGGATGTAAGTGCAGAAGCCACTTATATTTTCTTAGATAATTTAACTAAGGAGATGAAACCCTTATTTAGCAAGGCTTATATGCATATGGGGCTTGATGAGAATAATGGGGTATCGTGGATGAGAAACCCCAAAATTGTTTCCTTTATGCAATCAAAGGGAAT
This sequence comes from uncultured Bacteroidota bacterium, assembly GCA_903862505.1. Taxonomy (GTDB): domain Bacteria; phylum Bacteroidota; class Bacteroidia; order Chitinophagales; family Chitinophagaceae; genus Sediminibacterium. The sequence continues at coordinate 3,906 of CAIOYQ010000122.1, read as the reverse complement.
GAAAACGCATCAAGATTTACAAAATTATTTTGCAGAAAAATTTTCAAATATTATTGAGAAAAATGGTTTAAAACCCATTGCTTGGGAAGAGGCATTTCATAAAGGATTAAATAAAAATATTTTAGTACAAGTTTGGAAACCTGGGTTTATGGGACCTACTATTTCTATTGACACGATATCCGTAAATGGAAATAGTTCCATTATTTCAAGAGGATTTTATTTGGACGTTTTTATGCCAGCTTATTATCATTATTTGAATCCGGATTTTATTAAAGAAAAGTCAGATAACAAATTGCTAGGTGGGGAAGCAGCTATTTGGACTGAATTAGTAGATGAAAGTAATTTTGAATCCAGGGTGTGGCCAAGAGCATCTGTTATTGCGGAAAGATTTTGGTCTTCCAATAAACTACAGGATATAGAAAATATGTATGAGCGCCTAAATGTGGTTAGTCATAAATTTGCTTGGGATGGTTTGCAACATATTACAAGGGTAGAAAATCATATCGATCAATTTACAAATACGCAAATAAATAATGAAGGCAAAAAGTTGCTAAGTTTAATTACACCAGTGAAAGGGTATAAAAAAATTATGGGGTTAATGACTAAACCTGAAGCAATCCGACCTCCTTCATTGAATGAACTAAGTGATATTATACCAATAGATGCAATGGGGAAGTGGGCATTTAGGAAACAAGTGAGATTGTATTTACAAAATCCTACCGAAGAAAATAGACTTGCTGTTCAACAAACATTAGAAAGCTGGAAACAATTATCAGCAGGCATATCAAAATCGGGCTGTTTGCTAAATATTCAGCAACATGCAGATAATGTAAGTTCAATAAGTATTCAATTGCTTACTTATCTAAATGCTAAGGATGACATTATGAAATCAAATATCATGAAGCAAATTTCTGCTGCTAGAACACCCGTCAATGAAACCGAATTGGCTATTTTAGATGAATTTGAAGCTATATTAACAGGGAAATTGAAAGACTTGGATATGAGCTTATCTATATTTTAAATTTGCTTGTAGTTACTAGAATTAATTCTACTTGTATTAAAATCAATGTTTTTGAGCTAAAGACTACCTAAATTTGATCGGGAAAGGTGCTATAAGGTTTGTTAGTTCGAATTTTCTCTTTTTCATTTAAATCAATATGATGGAAGTAAAAGCATTAGTGGCTGAGGATCATAGCATTGTGAAAATGGGCTTAACTGCTATTTTGAATAAATTAAATGTTCAAAAAGTGGCAGATGTGAGTACCTGTGCTGACTTAGTGATAGAATTGGGCACTAATGAGTACACCCATTTAATATTGGATATTATCTTACCTGACGGGAATACACTTGAATACATTGAAACCATCACTGAAAAGTATCCTCATTTATCTATCCTTGTTCATTCCATGCAGCCAGTGGAAGTGTATGGCAAAATATCCAATAAGTTTAAAATCCATTCCTACCTACACAAGGGGGCTTCGGAGAGTGAAATTAACTATCATTTAGAGCTATTTATTAGAAATCAACCATTGGTTTTAAAGAAGAAAGTAGAGGAGGAGGGGAACCCTTTTTCAACGCTAGCCGTAAGGGAATTAGAAATACTACATTATTTATTAAATGGCTACAGAACCAAGGAAATTGCCAATTCATTGGGCTTAAAAATGAATACGGTTTCTACTATAAAATCAAATATATTTGAAAAAGTAAAAGCTGATTCCTTTACGCACTTATTACAGTTGGCACATGTACACCAAATTAGTTACTAGATATTTTAATCTCACATTAGCAAGTGTATTTTTCACTTTATTTCTAATTGCTATTCCCTTTATTACTCAAGCGCAACAAAGGTATAATTTTGAATATTTAAATACCGAAAACGGATTGCCCACCAATGCCATTAAGGGATTACAGTTTGATGAAAAAAACAGGTTTTTATGGGTGGCGACCGAGTCGGGTATTGTAAGATACAATGGTCATGGGTTCCAAGGATTTGGTGATAATGAAAAAACCGCAGTTTTAAATGGCAGAATTGTTTTTTTTGATAAAACAATAGATGGTAAATTATTTGGTAAGTTAATAGATGAACGTGTTTTTACCGTTAACGAAAATAATGCAATTATTGATCCTTCTATAACAAAAATGGATGGCGAGTTTATTTATTTAAACTATAAATACAATCTTGATAAAAAAGTAGATACTAAACAAGCATTTGTTGATATTGTAAATAAAGATTTTAGATTTAATAATTCTATATACACCTTAAATGAACAAAGCTTATTAAAGTATGATCAAGGTAAACTAATAAGCGTTGCTAAGTTTGCAAATGAAGAAGAGCCATTTGTTGTAAATGATCATTTATTTTTATTTCGAAAAGATGGGGTGATATTAAATGCTGATTATAAAGATGATAAATTCATTACAAGTATAAATTCCGATAATAGTAAAATTTTAAAACATGATCCTAATAATATATTTTCAAAAATAAAAGTATTTCAGAATCATCCAAATGAGCCTGTTTATATAGTGACTGGCGCGAAATTATACATATTAATTTATGTTAATAATGAGATAAAACTAAAATTAATCACGGATCAACTACCCAAAAATGAGTTCATTAAATATGTTCAAATTGACAACATAACGAATACCATATACATTGGTACGGATAATAGAGGCCTCATTGTAGGCAGGCCTAAATACTTTAACCGAATATTACCAAATAATGCAATAGAAGGGGTTAGTACTTCTGCTTATTCTCAATTACAACTAAGCAATGGGAATATTCAAATTAATACTGGTCAAATTTTTGGTAACTCCAAAAGCACTTCTACTAATGTATTTTATAGACCTTCTGAAACAAATACTTTTATTTCAAAACAAAGTATTTTATTTATGACCAATTCGGAAGGTATTGTTGAGTATGATTTACAAAAAAATAAAATTTTAAGTAGTTCAAGAGATATTGATGTAAGTAGAAATAGCTTTATTGAAATGAATGATAAAATTTATTCATTTAATGAAAAGGGAGTTGCTGTAAAGACAAATAAATGGGACTATGTTTTAAAGTTTGATAAAATGCCATTTAATTTCATTGTGTATAATTTAAAACAATTAAATGAAAATGAATTATTGGCTGCAACCACCCATGGATTGTATAAATACAAATTAAAGGAAAATACATTTACATTATTTTACAAGGATAAGGACAATGCAAATTTTAGATCTATTTATTATTTTAATGGATATTATTTAATTGGAACTTATGGGGGTGGTGTATATATGTATAATAAAGACTCCATTAAAAAAGTACCATTAGATCAAAATAAGTATTTAAATTATACCCATTGTTTTATTGAGGATAATAAGGGGAATATTTGGGCAAGTACCAATAAGGGATTGTTTATGTCACCAGGGCAATCATTAATTGATTTTTGGAATAAAGGGCCTGGTAATATTAAATTCAAATATTTTGGTAAACAAGATGGTATTGACCAATTGGAATTGAATGGAGGTTGTAGTCCTTGTGCTATAAAATTAAGTAATGGTAATTTTTCTTTTCCTGGCATTGATGGTTTAATCCAGTTTAATCCAGACAGCTTACCTGAAATTTATATACAGCCTAAAGTTTTTCTAGATAAATTAATTGTAGATGGCAAAATTGTAAATGTTAAGTTATTAAGTAATGAACTTGCTTCAACGGTAAAAAATATTGAATTACATTTAGGTATTTCAGGGATGTTATCTCAAGAAAATATAATGTTGGAGTATAAATTGGACAATGATCCTTGGGTAAGGGTGAATGTTAAAAATGCGAATATTAAATATAATAATCCGGGCTATGGCGCACATTCTATTTCTATTAGATTGCGTAATACCATTAATAGTAAATGGGAACAATTTGATTAT
>CAIOYQ010000121.1 GCA_903862505.1 uncultured Bacteroidota bacterium | reverse complement strand
TGTACATGCATATATTCTGTCATTTTTTTCTTGGTCAAATGTGGGAAGCCTGCACAATCTGCGGGACGTACTTCATAAATGCTACACATATTTGATTTTGAATCCAAGAACTGACAAGGTTGTGATTTATTTATCCAATCCTTATCCTTTTTATCATAATCCAACCATTGTGCAGTAAATGCTGCAGGGGTAGTATTAAAATGTGCTGCAATTCTTTTGATATCTGTTTTAGTAAATGTAGGACTCATTGTTTTACAACAATTGGCACAACTTAAACAATCGGTTTCGGCCCAAACCTGAGGACTAATAAATTCAGCTAAGTTATCTAAACCCTTTGGCGCTCTTCGTTCCAATTTTGATAAAAAAGCCCTTAATTGTTTTGCATTCCGCGCCACTTTCTGCTTAAATGACTTTAAATTTACTTGCATATATTTGTTTAAATCTGATGCGAAATAAACCCTTTCTTAATTAAGAATCAAATCTATTATCCATACCAATGAATTGGGCAATCTATAAAAAAGGTTTTAAGGCATTTCTACAACTAGAAAAGTCATTAAGCGCCCATTCTGTGGAAGCATACTTAAGAGATATTGACAAGCTCACTAATTATTTTGAAAGCATTGAAAAAGAGATAGGTCCAGCAGATGTAACTTTAAAAGATTTACAAGGATTTATTCAATGCATTGGCGAGATGGAAATGGCGGCTACTTCACAAGGGAGAATCATCTCTGGCATTAAATCTTTTTATAAGTATTGTGTGTTAGAACAAATATCTGCCATTAACCCAACAACACTTTTACCAACACCAAAAACAAGACGCAAATTACCAGATGTTTTAAGCTTCGAAGAAATTGAAGACTTAATTGGACATATTGATTTAAGCAAACCAGAGGGAGGCCGTAATAAAGCCATTTTGGAAACCATGTATAGTTCTGGCCTACGTGTAACCGAAGCTATCAATTTAAAAATATCCTGCCTTTACTTGGACGTAGGGTTTATAAGAGTTATTGGAAAAGGAGATAAAGAAAGATTAGTACCTATTGGCTCCGATGCAATTAAATTCATAAAATTATATAAGGATACGATAAGAGTACACCAAACGCCTGCCAAAGATTGTGAAGACATTTTATTTTTAAACAATAGAGGCAAGGGGTTAAGCAGGGTGATGATTTTTTATATCATTAAGGATTTAATCTTAAAAACAGGGATCAAAAAATCCATCTCCCCCCATAGCTTTAGACACTCTTTTGCGACCCATTTGGTAGAAGGTGGTGCCGACCTTAGGGCCGTCCAAGAAATGCTTGGCCATGAGAGCATTACTACAACGGAAATATATACCCATATGAACCGGGAGTTTTTAAGGGATACCCTTGATAGGTTTCATCCTGCCTTTCAAAAAAAATAATACAATCGTAAACTAAAATCATTTAGGTTTGTTATTCAAAATAAAACAAATATTATGAAAAGAATACTTTTTTCGGTATTGACACTTATTGGATTATCGGCTCAGGCACAAATTAAAATGCCTGCAGCAAGTCCTACGCAAACTTTGTCACAGGATTTTGGGATGGGTAAAGTTGATATCACTTATTCACGTCCAGCCTTAAAAGGAAGAGCTGCATTTGGTAATGGTTCAGTATTAGCACCAACGGGTGTAGTATGGAGAACAGGTGCAAACGGCGCTACTAAACTTACTTTTTCTCACCCAGTTACAATTGGTGGAAAATTATTAGCGGCAGGATCTTATGCATTATTCACTATTCCTAGCGAAACAGCTTGGACCATAATTATTAATACCAACACAAATAGTTGGGGTAGCTTTAGTTACAAGGAAGCAGAAGATGTGGTGCGTTTTCAAGTGAAGCCTGAAACAACAAGCAACAGCACTGAAAACTTTACCATTAATATAGCTAATATCACTCCAGAAACAGCAACCATTTCTTTAAAGTGGGCAAAGACTTTAGTGAATATCCCATTCAGCACCGACATCAAAACTGCTATCCGTGCGCAAGTTAAAGAGGCAACTTCTGGCGCCAATGTAAACCCAAATGTTTATCAAGCAGCTGCTAACTTTTATTATGATATGGATAAGGATTATGACAACGCTTTAGTTTTTGTAGATAAGGCGATTGCCGCAAATGCAAAAGCATACTGGTTGTTATTATTAAAAGGAAAAGTACAAAAAGAATTAGGCGATAAAAAAGGTGCGATTGCAAGTGCAGAAGCTTGTAAGAAAACTGCTACTGAAGAAAAAAATGATGACTATGTTAGAAATGCAAATGAACTACTTGCATCGTTAAAATAATAAATCTGCTTTAAAGCACTAGCGTCTCTTCAAAAGGAATACCCCTTTGGAGAGACGCTTTTTTTTAGTAGGTTTGTCCCCCTCAGCGGAGGTGGCGAAATTGGTAGACGCACTACCTTGAGGTGGTAGCGCCCACACCCGGGCGTGGGAGTTCGAATCTCCTCTTCCGCACAAAGCCTGTCACGAATGTGACAGGCTTTTATATTATAAGCATGCGTCAGGAGCTTGCTCATGAAAGCATGCGAATAATATAAAAGCCAACAAGCTTATTTTAAATTTATTTAAAGAAGCTTGTTGAAAGGCTTTGGGTACGCGCCCCACTCAGAGATCAGCGAGCAAATATTGCGATCTGATCTCCTGACATTTAATTAAAAAAAGAAAATCCTAAATGCAACGCATTTAGTTGAAAGGCTTTGGGTACGCGCTAATCTAATTTAATTTTTTAACTCCCAGTAACACAAGTTACACAAACATAATCCGCTCCAAAATGATAATCTAAGTTCACTTTCTTGTCTACCCCTTTATGTAAAATTTGAGCAGCCACTGCCCCTTTATTTTCATCGGCTAATGAAAGTATGTTAAAGTCTTTTGCAAAATCAATCCCCAATTGTTCATGTTGTTTATACATGGCTTCCTTTGCTGCCCAGAAAAATGCCATTTGTTTTAATTGGTCCGCTTCGGACAAACCAGCAATCCTATTTTTCTCCGCATCATTCAAAAACTTATGGGCCACTTTTAAAATTCGTGGGTGGATGATTTCTATATCAATGCCAATTGGATCCGTGTCACTGACCCCCACGGCAGCATACCCTTTACAATGAGAAAAGGAAAAATGAAAAGGCAGGCCTTGTAAATAAGGTTTACCATTATCGGCCATAACCATCTTATTTAAATCC
>CAIOYQ010000120.1 GCA_903862505.1 uncultured Bacteroidota bacterium | reverse complement strand
TTCATCATCCAATCATAGTACTGCGGCTCGCCTTTAAGTACCTCAATTACCGATTTCCCCTTGTGCTTCCCAAAATTAAAAACAGCAACCCCATTATCATAAACGAGTCTTCGAGCAAAGTCTATGATTTCATCCTCCCCAGTAAATTTCACAATGGATTCTACCGTGTTGCCAATTTGCGGATACCTAATAATTTGTGCTTCTAAAATTTCCCAAGTAGCCGTTGCATCTGCTTCGGCAGTATGTGCACCTTCCAAAGTTTTATGACAATAAAATTGATAGGCTGCACTTAATGTTCTTTGTTCCATCATATGAAACACTTTTTGCACGTCTAATAATTTTCGGTGCTCTATGTCTACACTAATTCCTGCTCTCAAAAATTCCTCATTCAACATAGGCACATCAAAGCGATTACTATTGTACCCGCCAATATCTGAACCTTCAATAAATTGCTTAATCTCGTTGGCCATGATTTTAAAACTTGCTGCATCTTTTACCATCTCATCCGTAATACCATGAACATCGGAACTCGCCTTGGGAATGGGCATTTCAGGATTTACCAATCTTCGTTTCACTTGTTTGGTACCATCCAATCCTATTTTCACAATGGCAATTTCTACAATTCTGTCTGTACTTACATTGATTCCTGTCGTCTCTAAATCAATAAAGCAAATGGGTCTTTCTAATGATAATGGCATAAAATATATTATTTTTCGAAGTTAATCATAATTGTCAATTATTAATGTCCAATTTTTCAATTCTTGATTCATGATAATTGACTAAATTTACATCTCATTTTTACCTTAATTCAATGCATATGAACTGGATACCGCTTAATTCCGTGGAACAATTAGATTTAATTCACGAAGCCTCATTTGTAAAACCTCAAGTCATTTTCAAACATAGTACCACCTGTAGTATTTCAAATATGGCATTTGCTAGATTTGAACGTTCAGCAGCTCCAGATACAATTGATTTTTATTATTTAGACCTTTTAAATTTTAGAGCCATTTCAAATTCTATAGCTGAAAAATTTAAAGTTCACCATGAATCACCACAGGTTATATTGTTAAAAAATGGGGCATGTACCTATGACGAAAGCCATTACGGTATTATGATGGACGAACTCATTGAACAAGCAGGCGTATAAAGTAAATTCGCCTGAATTTAGCATTTTTCTATAATCAACGCACTCGCTCCACCGCCACCATTACAAATAGCTGCTGCACCATACTTGCCATTATTTTGTTGTAAAACATTGATGAGCGTAACTACAATTCTTGCGCCACTACAACCCAAAGGATGTCCCAAAGAAACAGCGCCTCCATTTACATTCACTTTATTTGGATCTAATTTTAATAGTTGCGTATTTACAATACCTACTACCGAAAATGCTTCATTGAATTCAAAGAAATCAATTGCTGATGATTGTAAATTTGCCTTTGCCAAAGCTTTTGGAACCGCTAAAGCTGGCGTAGTAGTAAACCATTTAGGATCCTGTTCTGCATCTGCATAACTTACTATTTTAGCAAGTGGAGTTAACCCTAGTGCTTTTAATTTCTCCCCACTCATTAAAATTAAAGCTGCTGCACCATCATTCATTGTACTTGCATTAGCAGCGGTTACCGTTCCCTCTTTACCAAAAGCAGGATTTAATTGTGCTACTTTATCAAATTTTACATTAAATGGTTCTTCGTCTTTTGAAATAATAATGGGATCTCCTTTGCGTTGTGGAATAACAACAGGTACAATTTCAGTTTCAAACATTCCTTTTTCAATCGCAGCTTGTGATTTTTGATAACTACTTATGGCAAATGCATCCTGATCGGCTCTTGATATACTATTTTCCTTTGCACATATATCTGCAAAATTACCCATCGCCACTTGATCATATACATCCACTAATCCATCCTTTGATAAACCATCCTGCATACTGATATCTCCATATTTATTACCCCATCTTTGAGTGGTATTATAAAATGGCACATTACTCATACTTTCCATACCACCCGCAATAACAATATCTGCATCTCCCAATAATATACTTTGCGTAGCCATTGCAATCGCTTTCATGCCACTCGCACATACTTTATTCACCGTTGTTGCAATTACTTTATCCGGAAGACCCGCTCCTTTGCTTGCTTGTCTTGCAGGAGCTTGTCCTAATCCTGCTTGTATGACCGAACCCATAATTACTTCATCTATAAGGGCAGGATTTAAATTTATTTTATCTAATGCGCCTTTTATAGCTATAGCACCTAATGTGGTTGCCGTAACCGATTTTAAACAACCTCCAAAAGATCCGATAGGTGTTCTCACTGCAGCTACAATAAATACTTCCTTTGACATAATATAAAATTTACAATTGTAAAAATATGAACAATCTTCTTAGTTAAGCAGGATCAAGCTTAGTTCCATTTTCGTTTGACGATGCATTTGGATCCACTTCCGCTAAACGAATTCCCCCCTCTTCAATGGTGATTAATTTAGATTTATATAAAATACCCACATTCATCTTAAATGCCTTTTTACTCATTGCAAAAAAGGCGTAAATATCATCTGGACTTGATTTGTCGTGATAAGGCAAAAACCCCTTGTGTAATTTTAATAACTTAACAATGGTTTGTTGATCACCATCTAATTTCTCTACTCCTTGCTTCCCAATGCCAATATCTAATTTATTGTCTTCTCTTATTTTTTTAACAAAGGCTTCCTCAATAAATTGTCCTATATGCAAATGCGTAAAAACTTCGTTTTTGTACACCAAACCCTGGTGCACTCCATTGACAATTACAACATATCCAATTTCAGATTCACGGTATACCTGCACTTTCACTTTCTCCCCTTCTTTTACCGTTAAAAAATCATTGCCAATTTGATTGTCAATTTTTTCCGTAGCGGCAACCCTGCCTGTTTGCTTGTCAATATATAATTTAACTAAATATTTACCACCCAAACGCATAGTAGAAAGTTGTTGTGATGCAGGAACAAATACATCTTTCATTAATCCCCAATCCAAGAATGCACCTTGACGCGTCACTTCCACCACTTTTAAAGCAGCAATATCTCCAACTACAGCAAAGGGTTCCTGCGTAGTCGCAATTAATCGATTGTCAGAATCGTGGTAAACAAATACACTAATCGTATCGTCTATTTGTAAACCAGCTGGCACAAAACGCTTTGGTAATAATATACCTTCTGCCCCATCATCCATATAAAAACCAAAGTCTACCTTTCGGTCTACGCGCATCAGATTAAATTGACCTACATTAATGGTTGACATGTTGTTTGGTTTATTGTTACTTTCTCTTTTATAAATTTAGAACAATTCTGGTTGTTCATCGTTAGGATCTTTAATCACAACCTTTGTTTCCCAGGTCATTTCGATAGACTTGTTAAAATCGGTCAATTTAGTACCCACTGCCTTCCAGCCCATAATATCCACAATCTTGCTTACTTTAAATTTAGCCTTTCTAATTTGAGCGCCCTTACCCGTATTTACAACAAGAATAGGTTCAATACTTGTAGATACTGCTAGTAAATAATTACCATCCCCTTCTTTAATACATAAAAAGGGTGATCTTAAAGTAGTCGTTTCAATCTTAAAGCGCTTGATGTTAAACTGTAACTTTTCTTTATCTAAATAAACAGCTGTAACCACTTTATCAGGATTAAACTTGTCAATAAATAATACCTTCTCTGGATCAAAACGTTGAGATTGTTCTGTATCCGTTACTTCATAATATCCATCCTTGGTGAATACCAATAATTTCTCATCTTCAAAAGTTCCTAAGTAAACTCCTTTCTCTTCACTATTTAAACGACCAAACTTATCATCAAACCAAAGCTTACGGCCAACCAGTGTGCTCTTACCCGATTCTTTTAATTTTACTACTTTAATAGGATATTTAGTCACCTGATTGCCTACGCTGCTTCTACCTTTTACTTCTAATGTTTCAAAATAAAAATCAAATTCTTTAATACGTGCACTACAGTTTGGACTCAAAATTATTTTCACGGACTCCGCTTCCCCATTAGCATTAATCGACATATAATGCACTTTAGATTTTTCTACACTCTTTGCCAATGGATATTCTTTGTCACGTGTTATACCAGTTACATTAAAACGCTTTGCATAACTAATTCCACTTGCACCGTCCACATACACCATATTATAGGTTGTGCGCTCATCATTTTTTTGGAATACCGCAGCATGAATAATGTCCTTACCAATAAATACTTTGTCGGACACTTTCACTACTTTCATAATTCCAGATTTAGTGAAAGCAATAATGTCATCATAGTCCGTACAATCGCATAGGAACTCATCCTTTTTTAAACCAGTACCAATAAACCCTTCGGCTTTATTTATATAAAGTTTTGTGTTGGCAATGGCCACTTGTTTCACCTGAATGGTATCAAACTCTTTAATCTCTGTATTACGTTCCTTGCCTTTACCGTATTTCTTTTGTAAGCCTTCATAATAGCTGACCGCATAATCCACTAAATTATCTAAATGATGTTTGGTTTCCTTAATGCTCGCCTCAATATCTTTAATTTGCTGAATTAGGTCTTCAATGTCTAATTTATAAATACGTCTAACCGGCTTATCAGTTAATTTTAATAAATCCTCCCGTTCAATAGGTTTTTTAAACTTCTTTTTAAAAGGATCAAAAGCTTTATCTATAGCGTCAATTACCTTATCCCAGTTTAAATGCTTCTTTTCTAATTCTTGATAGATTTTTTCTTCAAAGAATATTTTTTCTAGACTCGTAAAATGCCATTTATTTTCTAATTCCTTTAATTGAATGTCCAACTCCGCCTTTAGCAACCCTTTGGTATGTTCAACTGAATGTTTTAATAAATCACTCGCGCCTAAAAACTGAGGACGATTGTTTACAATAACACAAGCATTCGGTGACAAGCTAATTTCACAATCTGTAAATGCATATAAAGCATCAATGGTAATATCTGGTGAAATACCTGCGGCTAAATCTATTTGAATCTCCACCTCCGCAGCCGTCACATCCGTTACTTTTTTTATTTTAATTTTACCTTGATCATTGGCCTTGGTAATACTTTCCATTAATTGAGTGGTGGTTACACTATATGGAACGTCTTTAATTAATAAAGTCTTTTTATCCAATTCTTCAATGTGCGCACGAACCCTTACTTTACCTCCGCGTTTACCATCACTGTAATTGGAGGCATCTATCATCCCCCCTGTTTGAAAATCAGGTAATAAATCAAATCTGCGACCCCTTAAATGTTTAATACAGGCATCTAGTAATTCATTGAAGTTATGCGGCAAAATTTTGGTAGATAATCCTACCGCAATTCCATCCGCTCCTTGTGCTAATAACAAAGGGAACTTCATTGGTAAAGTTACTGGTTCGTTTTTACGACCATCATAACTTAAAGCCCATTCGGTAGTCTTCGCATTAAAAGCCACTTCTAGCGCAAACTTACTTAAACGCGCCTCAATATATCTGGACGCTGCTGCTGAATCACCTGTTCTTACATCCCCCCAATTCCCTTGGGTTTCTACTAGTAAATTTTTTTGTCCAATATTTACTAAAGCATCTCCAATACTTGCATCACCATGAGGATGATACTGCATACTTTGTCCAATAATATTGGCTACTTTATTGAATCTGCCATCGTCCATTTCTTTCATGGCGTGTAAGATTCTTCTTTGCACTGGTTTTAATCCGTCTTCAATCGCAGGAACTGCTCTTTCTAAAATTACATAGGATGCATAATCCAAGAACCAGTTTTTATACTGACCCTGCACACCCGATTCGTTCTCCGTGACCCTGCTTAAATTTTTCTCTTTTGCCATAACTATGCTTAATTAAAACCTTTTATTTTATAAGGTTCAACTAGAGTCGGTAAGTGTCTTCACTACCGTCTACTAAACTATTTAATTCAACAAAAACAATATCCGTAATTGCAGTTAACTCATGCCAAACATTGGCTTGAATTAAAACCCGTGTAGGGGCAATCAATGCTATCGTTTCTTCTCTATTTGTTATTAAATCCTTCCAATGTAGGTTTGCCGAGCCTTGCACTAAAAGCATGTCTTCAGGATTTTTACCAGCCGAATTGCCTTTGTGATAATGACTGCCACTCACCGATCCAGCATTCCGATAAACCAATAAAAATTCACCCGATCTGTCTGTACTAAAATAATGTAGTGCTCCGCGCTCATCCACTGCTTTCGATGATATAGGGCTAATTGTTACACTCATTTTTTTGTTTTCTAAATTATATACGTCTTACTAGTTTTGTTATACATGCTATGTATACCCCCTATACCGTTTCCGTTTCTACCACAGTACTATTGCCTCCTGGCATTTGTACCACCATATCCTTCCAACCTTTGACCCAATCCCCTACAAATATGATTTTACCAGCTTCTTCCAAAGCTTTTAAACGATAAACAATAAAAGCGTCCCCTAACTTTACTTTTAACTTAGCCATAATATTAGATAAAGCACTAGGTAATTTTTGTGCGTTCTTCGTTAATAAGGATAATATTTCTTTATCATAACAACCTATGTTCATACTTACTAACTTTTTCCCGCCTTCTAAAAAACGAATTCCTTCATTTTCCATACACAACTTTTTCCATTCATCCGGATCCAATTCAAATTCACTCAATGTAATCGGTCTAGCTAATTTCTTGGCTTTCAAAAATTCCTTAGGTTGTATTTGACTTAAATAAGTGGGGTAAAACAACTGTCCTTTTTCATTTAAAAAAGGTAAATTATTTAAATATAAAACCTGTATACGACCTTGGTAGTCTTTAAATTGACTCATCAACCAATAATACCCTGAAACATCATGTGCATTTTGACCCATCCAAATCCACAGTACTTCATTTTCATCGTGATTTAATGCATTTACTAATTGGTTTACTGCTAATTTATCATCTACAATGTCCAACTGTTCCGAATAGGGTGAAAAGGCCAACACATTTTGCCACCAATCGCGACGCGCTTGATAACCCTCCGTTTCATAAATTTCTAATAAGGGCCCTACTGCATAATCGTCTTTAATCTCAATTACTTTACCAGCTAAGGTCTCGTCCAATTCAATGGCAGCTTCAATGGCAGCTATATCTGCTGTGTTAAATACTAAGTGTATCATGCGCTTTATCTAATTCAACTTTTAAATTATTGATAATGAAGTCTTGTCTTTCTGGTGAATTTTTACCCATATAATACTCCAACAAATGTTGAATATGGTCACCCTGTTCCAAAATTACTGGAGCCAATTTAATATCGGCATTAATAAACTTTCCAAATTCTTCGGGACTAATCTCACCTAAGCCTTTAAATCGGGTAATCTCAGGTTTGCTTCCTAATTCATTGATTGCTTTTTGCTTTTCATTTTCGTCATAGCAATAAATGGTTTTTTGTTTATTTCGTACTCGAAACAAAGGTGTTTCTAAAACAAAAACGTGACCACGTTTAACAAGATCAGGAAAGAATTGCAAAAAGAAAGTGAGCATTAATAAACGTATGTGCATTCCATCCACATCGGCATCCGTTGCAATGACCACATTATTATAACGAAGCCCATCTAATCCTTCCTCAATATTTAAGGCGTGTTGTAATAAATTAAACTCCTCATTTTCATAAACTACCTTCTTTGTTAAGCCAAATGCATTTAAGGGCTTACCTCTTAAACTAAATACCGCTTGTGTATCTACGTTTCTAGATTTAGTAATACTACCACTTGCTGAGTCTCCCTCGGTAATAAACAAAGTACTTGCTTGTTGTGTTGCAATAAACATTTCTTTATTCTTAGTAGGCAGATCGTCATTTAAGTGTACACGACAATCTCTCAATTTCTTATTGTGTAAATTGGCTTTTTTAGCGCGCTCATTGGCTAGCTTTTTAATCCCCGCTAATTCTTTTCTTTCTCTTTCGTTTTGCTCAATGCGTCTTTTAAGTGCATCTGCCACGCCCGCATTTCGATGTAAGAAATTGTCTAACTCCTTTGCAAGGAATTCAGTAATAAAGTTCTTCATGCTTGGGCCACCTTCTGCCACATTTTGAGAACCTAATTTTGTTTTGGTTTGACTTTCAAAAACAGGCTCTTGTACACGAACCGAAACAGCTGCTACAATGCTGGTTCTAATATCGGAAGCCTCATAATCTTTTTTATAAAAATCACGAATCACTTTAACGTATGCTTCTCTAAATGCTTGTTGGTGCGTCCCCCCTTGCGTGGTGAACTGTCCATTCACGAAAGAAAAAATATCTTCTCCATAATCATTGTTATGAGATATGGCTACTTCTATATCCTCTCCACTTAAATGAATAATCGGATACCTTAATTCGTCCGGGTTGGTTTTTCGTTCTAGTAAATCTAATAAACCATTCTTACTTATAAATTTTTTGTCATTAAAATGGATAACTAAACCTGCATTTAAATAGCAATAATTCCAAAGTTGACTTTCAATATATTCATAAATAAAATGATAGTTTTTAAACACCGTTGAATCGGGCGTAAAAACTACCAAAGTTCCATTCTGCTCCGTAGTTTTGGCTTCCTTGGTTTCGTTTATTAATTGTCCTTTTTGAAATGTTGCGGATCGAAACTTTCCTTCTCTAAAAGCAGTGACCATGAAATCCTCACTCAATGCATTCACCGCCTTCGTACCTACCCCATTCAATCCCACTGATTTTTGAAAGGCTTTACTATCGTATTTTGCACCCGTATTTATTTTACTAACTACATCTACAATTTTCCCCAAAGGAATGCCACGACCGTAGTCACGAATGGTAACTGTTTTATCTTGAATAGAAATTTCAACCTGCTTACCATACCCCATGGTATGTTCGTCGATACAGTTATCTATTACTTCTTTAATTAATACATAGATGCCGTCATCAGGTGCTGTTCCATCACCCAATTTACCAATGTACATTCCTGGACGTAAACGAATATGCTCCTTCCAATCTAACGACCTAATGGAGTCTTCGTTATATTCTGCCCCAATCTTTGCTTCTGCCATAATTATCAATACTTTATGGGCTCATTAAGCCCTCGTCTTGCTGCAAATCTAATGCGCGAACTAAGTTTTGCAATCTAAAAATTTACAAAAATGGGCAAATGTGAATAAAAAGATTAAAGCATTATCTTTATCCCATCAAAAACGAAGCAACATATCCCATTGTAGATCTTGAATATATCAAGAACAAAGCCATTGAATTAGAAGCAGAAAACCTCAAATTTCAGGATTTTTTAAGGAATTTGGATAGTTTAGGCCTAGATAAAGCCGTTTTTGAGCTTTCTGAAGCCATCTCCCCTAAAATTGAATGTACCGATTGTGGCAATTGCTGTAAAAGCCTAATGGTGAATATTGACGAAGAAGAAGCCAACAACTTATCCGCTCATTTAGGGCAAACCAGGGCACAATTTGATGAAAATTACCTAGATAAAGGAGAATCGGGTCGCATGGTGGTAAATGCCATCCCCTGCCATTTTTTAGTAGGTAATAGCTGTAGTGTATATGAACACCGTTTTGCAGGTTGTAAGGAATTCCCTGCTTTTCATATACCTGATTTTAATAAAAGATTGTTTACCACCTATATGCATTACGATCGGTGCCCCATTATATTCAATGTATTAGAAACTTTGAAAATAGATACAGGATTTAAACAACCCAATATTTAAATTAAAAAATTAGTTGCGTTTTATAAGAAATGAATAAAACCGGAATCAAATTCAATTGCATATGCCTTTACAATTTGGGATAGATATTCTTTTAAAAAATGAGCCCAATTGGAAAAAGGATCGAATTGGTATGTTAACTAATGATGCTGCTAAAACAAATAAAGGAATCATAAGTAGATTGGCTTTAAAAGAAGCTGGCTTTAATTTGATGAAAATATTTTCTCCAGAACATGGCATCAAAACGATTGGTGCCGATGGTGCTTTTATGAAAGATGACATGGATGAAATAACCGGACTTCCCATTATTAGTTTATACGGTGAGAAATTTATGCCCTCCGAAAATGACTTAGCAGATATTGACATAATGTTATTTGATATGCCTGATGCAGGCACTCGATTCTATACTTATTTATGGTCTATGACTTATTGGATAGAAGCTGCTGCTAAATACCAAAAGCAAGTAATTATATTAGATAGACCCAATCCTTTAGGAGGAAGTATTCCCATGAGTGAAGGCCCCATGTTAGATGATACTTTAACAAGCTTTATTGGCAGGTTTAATATTCCCATTAAACATCAATGTACCTTGGGAGAATTAGCAAAGTACTTTAATAATTTACAAGGCTGGAACGCTAATATCAATGTCATTAATTGCGAGGGATGGAATAGAGAACAGCTATTTTACGATTGGAATTTACAATGGGCAAAACCTTCTCCGGCTTTGCAAAATATAGAAGCCAATATTTTATATCCAGGACTTTGTTTTTTTGAAGCTACCAATTTATCAGTGGGTCGTGGCACAAAATATTCCTTTGAATGGATTGGTGCGAAATGGATAAATATACCAGCTATGTTAATGGCTTGTCAA
Source organism: uncultured Bacteroidota bacterium (assembly GCA_903862505.1). GTDB lineage: Bacteria > Bacteroidota > Bacteroidia > Chitinophagales > Chitinophagaceae > Sediminibacterium. The sequence goes on along the minus strand of CAIOYQ010000120.1, from coordinate 17,227 downwards.
ACCATCTTAAGAGCAGATATTATAATTGAATCCATATCATTGCCTTTAACAGTTAATGGAGTTATCACCGAAACGAAAGGCATTCGATTAAAAGTTATAGAACCTCTATACTATGATGCAGTTTTGAATGGTTTACTATTAATCAAAATGGTTAAAGATATTCATCCTCGGGATTTTAAATGGATGCCTTACCCAACCACAGCAAACCCTAGTGGAGAAAATCATTTATCACTATTACTAGGAATTCCCCATGCTGAAAGTATTTTTGATTTACCCCTACAACAATGGTTACAAAAAATGGGGGTGTTATTGAGGGTAGATGAATGGCGAACCCTCATTGAACCCTATTTAATTTACAAATAGAAATTTAGCATCCGCTATTCATTAGGATATAGGTGCATCAACTGTTTTGTCCGTTCTTTTCGTACCTGCGTATAATTCGTACTCTAATAATCTACAATCGATTGTTGCATTAAAAAATTCAATACGTCTACTTGGCTTTAAGCGAATTTTTTTAGCCAATTCCAAATTGCCTGTAAAAATATATCCCGTCATACCCTTACACTTGTTTTTCATATAATCGCCTATACGTGCATAGGTGGCTTCTAATTCCATTTCTTCCCCTAGTCTTTCTCCGTATTCTGGGTTAATAAAAACAATGGCCCCTTCTTCTGGCTCCGGCATTTCTGTAGCTTCAAAATCACATACCTGAAAATCAATTAAATCTTCGACGCCTGCAACAGCGGCATTTATTTTAGCAATTTTAATAGCGTCTTTGCTAATGTCAGAAGCGATAATAACCAAATTGGGTAAATGTCTTACCTGCTCTTCAATAATAATTCTTTCTTTTTCATATACCGCTTTGTCATATCCAATCAAATGCATAAATGCATAGTTGTTTCTTAATAAACCGGGTGCTCTTTTCGTTGCAATTAATGCAGCTTCAATGGCTAGGGTGCCTGATCCACACATGGGATTCACAAAAGCCCCAAATTTATTCCACTTGGTTGATAAAATACTTGCTGACGCTAAAGCTTCTAACATCGGCGCTTTACCTGGCAATTTACGATAGCCATGTCTAGCCAATGAATCTCCAGAAGTATCTAAAAAGATTTCTGCTTCGTCATTTTTCCAAAACAAATACACAACAGCACCCGACAATTCAGAGCCTGTGGATGGTCGCTTACCACTTACCTCACGCATTCTATCCACCACCGCATCTTTCACACGAAGGTTCGCGAATAAATTAGTTGAGATGGTGTCATTGAAAACATTACTAATCACAGAAAAATACCCATCTGGTTTAATCATTGTTTCCCAGGGTATAGTAACTAAATTTTTATGTAACTCATCTGGGTCATTGCAGAGAAATGATTTTAAAGAATACATCACCTGACTCGCACAACGAAGATTTAAATTTAAACGAATACAGTCATTTAACGACCCGGTTAATTCTACCCCAGTTTGAAAAACCCTATCTACATCAAAACCCAAACCAATCACCTCAGCTCTTAAAGCAGGCGCTAACCATTTATTACAGGTGATAATAATTTTATTGCGGGTGGTAAATACTTGCATAGGACAAAATTAGTTCAAAAATGACGAAAGGCATTAAAGCAAAAATCCCCAACAATCTGTTTGATGTGTTGAGGATTCTTTGTGGGAGCACACGGGTTCGAACCGCGGACCCTCTCGGTGTAAACGAGATGCTCTAAACCAACTGAGCTATGCTCCCTTTTCCCTTTTGAGGAGTGCAAAAATATGGGGTAATTATTAAAATCCCAAAAAAAAGGCTATTTAATTTAACTGAACCGCTGGCAGCCTTGTAGATTGGCTATCATACACGAATAATTCAACAACTTCAAAGGTCCAAAATTTAGCTAAAGGTGATTTTTCAAGGATATCTTTTACCTCTTTTTTAGAATTGGCATTAATAGTAATCCATGAACATTGCGTTTCCATACTTACCGCATAGCTATCAATCACCCCTTTATTTAACAAGTAATTGATATAAGTACGGTGTGGAGGTACCAGGGTCATGAATTCCTCATCCATGTCAAATGATATAATTGCTTGAAACTTTTTTATCATAATGTAATTTAAGCTTTGTAAGACAAAACAAAAAGTGAAATTGGTAATATTTCGGTTTTAGTAAAGCTAAATATTTTACTTATTTAAAGATAAAGAGGATTCAACACTGAGATATCCAATTCTACCCCCCGAGCCTGCAAAAAAAGCAGCCTTTCTATTGGGTTGACGCTGAACTACATGGAAACTTTCATTTGAAATTTTTTCCCAGTATTTCCCTTTGTTTTTAGAAATGTCAACTCCACTTGTACCACAGGCAATAACCAATTTGTTATTTAAAAATACCAATGAAGACTTATAACCGTTTACCTTACTTACTTTTTTATCAACCTTCCAGAAGTATACACTTTTACTCAAATGTTTTTCGGTGGTATTGGGATATTTATATCGATCTAATTTTACAAAATTATTGTTCATTTCATTCGGCATAGAAAAATCTCCGCCAGCAATAATCATGTGATTCATGTTTGGAGAAATAGAAATACTATTTGCTCCAGCTGATTTAGATTCCTGGATCATTGGAATGTCCATTGCAAGGCCGTCCATCCAAAAACGACTCTTCATCCCCCCAGTAACAAAATATGTACTTTGGAAATCATAAACAATATTTGAATTACTGGATGCAAAAAAAGCTTCCCCTTCTTGAACCCTTGATTTCCAAAAACCACCATTTACTTTATTCCAATGCGCTCCTTTATCCTCCGTATTTAATAAAAAAATAGTGTCATTAATTGGATCTCCAATCACCGTCCCTACTTTGTCATCTTTAAACGCAACTGCGTCTAAAAACATACTGGTATCTTCATTTTCATATACCTTCTCCCAATTTAACCCTCCATCCAAAGTTTTTAAAATTACCGCTGGTGCAGCAACAGCAACAATCAGCACTTCTTTATCATCCCATGCATGTATGGCTCTAAAATCGCGGGTCTCATATCCTTTTACTTGCATCCACTCAAAACTTTCGCCACCGTTTACCGACTTCACTACCGAACCCTTGCTCCCACTGGCCCAGATTACTTTTTCGGAGGGAACAGACATGCCTCTTATACTCACCCCTTTCTTTTCCGTTAAAATTTTAATGGGGTTTTGAGCATTTAATTGCAGATTCATAAAAAGTAAAACCAAAACAATTTTTATTATACGCATAGTTTAATTCATTTTTGCAATCTAAAGATACGACATGATACCTTATTGGATGAGTAGAACACAATTAATGCTAGGTGACGCGCCCATGGAACAATTAATGACCAAAAACGTATTGGTCGTTGGACTGGGTGGTGTTGGCGCCATTTGTGCAGAAATGATTGTTAGGGCAGGTGTAGGCAAAATAACCATTGTAGATAATGACCGAGTAGATGCTAGTAATATAAATAGACAAATTCAGGCCCTCCATTCCACCGTGGATAAGTCTAAAGCAAAAGTACTATCCGAGCGCTTATTGGATATTAACCCCAATCTGCAACTAACGGTTCATGAAATGTATATTAAGGAAGAAATAACAACCAATTTATTAGCGTCAGCGCCTTGGGATTATGTGGTGGATTGTATTGACACCTTATCTAGTAAAGTATTTTTAATTACGCAATGCTTAGAAATGAAATTACCCATTGTTAGTTCAATGGGTGCTGGAGGAAAAATGGATCCATCACAGATTAAAGTATCCGATATTTCAAAAACCAATGTATGTAATTTAGCAAGGTATGTTCGAAAGCGATTACAAAGTGTTGGTGTGAAAAAAGGCTTAAAAGTAGTTTTTAGCCCTGAAAAAGCCGATCAGGATAAAATCATTGTTACAGAAAAAGCCTTCCCCAAAAAATCAATAATTGGTACATTAAGTTATATGCCTGCTATGTTTGGCTGTACCGTGGCTAGTGTAGTTATTAGGGACTTGATGGCAACTGATTGATTTATACCCTAATTTTCTTTGAATTAAGCTTATTTTATCCTTATTTTGCACCTCCAAATAGAAGATTTAGGTTCGGTAGCTCAGCTGGATAGAGCGTCATCCTTCTAAGATGAGGGCCATTGGTTCGAATCCAATCCGAATCACAAAGCCTGTCACGAAAGTGACAGGCTTTTTTAATACGAAGCCGCGAAACAAGCTCGCTTGATTGAGCGGATGCGTATTAAAAAAGCAAACTAAACGCGTAGCGTTTAGTTAAAAGGCTTTGGGTAAGCTTCCAAAAAGATGCCGGCGAAGTAAAACGAAGCCGGCAATCCATTTTGGAAGCACAGGATTACCGAGCGAAGCGAGGTAATCCTTTAATAAAAATGAATTAATTTAGCCACATGTACTTCCTGCAATTCATAAGCTCCATTTCGAAACTAATATATATAGCACTCACCCAGCTTAAGAAAACTGAAAGTTGGGGAAAGCAATATTTACAGCAACTAGAAAAAACCTATGAAGGCGAATTTGAACCTGCATTAATTGCCAAAGTTGCCAAATACCAAAGTATCCAATTACACTTTGTCGCAAATACATTTTCTAGTCTTTTTAATAGAAAAAATAACAAAGCAGAAATACAAAGAAATATTCAATATTTTTTAATGACGGTTTTGTACGATGAACTAACCGACGATCAACAAATGGATGAAAAAAGAGTTTTTGAAATATCTTATCATCCAGCACAAGTAAATCCCGAGAACTTTAAAGAAAGAGTTTTAATTGCAATGCATCTTGCGTTAATTTCACAAGTACCTGATGAAAATGCATATTGGGAAATAGTGAAACAAGTGCATTTAGCCCAAAAGGATTCCGCAAAACAATTTAATGCTCATACGACCCTAGCGGAAATTATTGATATCACTCAACGTAAAGGCGGCCATAGTTTAGTAATGTGTAGGCATTACTTAATTGACCCACCACACAAATACATTGATGAATGTTGGTATCAACTAGGTGGCCTTATACAAATGACCAATGATCTTTATGATACTTTTAAAGACACGCAAGAAGGCATCCATACATTTGCCAACTTACAACAGCATATTGAAAATATTGAAATGATTTATGCAAGTCAAAAAATCTTACTTAAAAAAAGTATCGAAAAGTTACCTGTTTCAAATTATGCTAAACAATTATTTTCAATTAAAACTGCTATCATTCCTGCATTTGGGGATATTGCAATTAACCAATTAAAAGGAATACCCTTAAATTCATCTTCTTTGCCTAATTTTAATGAGATTCCTAGAAAGTCATTAATCATTGACATGGAGCTGGCCTTCAATAAATATAGGCTTATAAAATATGCTTATAAAAATGGTAAACTATGGATGTAACAATTGAAGCGAGTTGGAAAAAAGAATTGGCAGGCTTATTTGCTAAGCCCTATTTTTCCAAAATAACTGCACATCTCAAAACAGAAAAGGCCTTAAAAAGTACCATTTACCCTAAGGGCGCGCTCATATTCAATGCCTTTAATCAAACTCCTTTTGATAATGTATCGGTAGTAATTTTAGGTCAAGACCCTTATCATAATCCAGGACAAGCAATGGGATTGAGCTTTTCGGTGCCAGATGGAGTTAAACCTCCGCCCTCGCTCGTTAATATATACAAAGAATTAAATAAAGATATAGGCATGCCCATACCCACCACGGGCAACCTAACAAAATGGGCTCAACAAGGTGTTTTATTATTAAATGCTGCACTTACTGTAAGGGCCAATGAGCCCGCAAGTCATAGTAAAATTGGTTGGATGGACTTTACAGATGAGGTAATTAAAATAATTTCAAACCAAAAAAAAGAAGTAGTTTTTCTTTTATGGGGTAATTTTGCTCAACAAAAACAAATATTAATTGACGCTACAAAACATAAAATATTAAAGGCGGCGCATCCCTCCCCCTTAAGTGCGCATAATGGATTTTTTGGTTGCAAACATTTTAGTAGTACCAACCAATATTTAACCGAAAAGAACAGAAATCCTATTGATTGGATGCCCTAATGGAAAAAAATAAATTATCATGAAATTACTAAAGAGTATAATTGGAAGAACTTTGGCTTTTTGGGCATTACTAATGTTTGCTACTTCCATGTTTGTATACATGTGGTTTTATATTTATTGCTTGTTATTGCGTGAGCCCAATAAAACTAGATGGCACCGTAAAATGTCTCAAGTATGGATGGGGACATTTATGATATTATCAGGTATCCGATTCTCTGTAAGAGGGAAACATCATTTTGACGGATTAGAAAACGCCATTGTTGTTTGCAATCATAATAGCATGTTAGACATCCCTGTAAGCTTCCCATTTTTACCAAGAGCCAATAAAACCATTGCTAAAAAATCATTATCTAAAGTCCCTATTTTTGGATGGATCTATTCAATAGGGACCGTATTAGTAGACAGAAATGATAGTAAAAGTCGTCAAGCAAGTTTCGATCAAATGAAGTATGTACTAAACCATGGATTGGATATGTTAATTTATCCAGAAGGAACTAGAAATAAAACAAGTGCTCCATTAAAATCATTTTATGATGGCGCTTTTAAATTATCCATAGAAACCCAAAAGCCAATTGTTCCTGTAGTATTATTGAACTCAAAAAAAATGTTACCTGCCAAACCAATAATGTATTTTAAAACAGGCAAAATTATCATGAATATACTTCCTGCTGTTTACCCACAGGGACATTCCATTGATTCGCTAAAGAAAACGGTTTATGACATCATGGCTAACTATTATCTTGAAAACGAAAAGTAACAAGAATAGATTAGTAAGAAGAAGAAGAGAAGGTTCTACTTCTATTGATTTTTAAGTCTCTTAAAATACCAGACTTTGGATTCACCGTAATACTAAAGGATTTATACAAACCAATAGGGGTTACATTAATTGCTAATTGCCAACAGTGCATCTCCCTTGTAATAAACATACTCAATTGTTGGATGCTTGCTCTTTCCACATCTATATAGCCCGTCCCTCCTATCTTCCATTTTGGAGTTAAGCTAAAATCACCGTTAAAGTTAAGTGAATTATAAGTTTGTGTTTTGTATCCTGAATAGTCAGGCTTTAAAACTCTGGAAAAATTAAATGAGTAAGAAACTGTCAAATTCCATGGAATATCAAAGTCCGTAAATTCAGCAGGATTTGCTTTTACATACTGTAATTGTCTTTGTTGCTCCTCTGGAGTCATAAACGGGTCCAATGGGATTTCTTTTTTCTTGGATGCTGCTTCATTTTTTGATTTACTCTTAAAAGAAGTAGAGAAAGAAATACCTCCGTTGGTGATGTTGCCAAATTTAAACTTAGTGGGATCTATGTCCAACCTATTTACTCTATATCCTTGCTTATCGGTAGCATATGGATCTACTGTAAAGGAAGAACTAATATTAATGGTATTGAATAATAATGTTCTTGCATAAAAATTAAAGTTACCCAATGCGAAACTATCGGCTAATAAATTATAATTAGAATTAAAACCAAATCCTTCCAATAACTTAACCTTTTTAAAAGCATTCTCTGAAGTATCTCCTTTTTCCTTATCCCTCACTTTCATCTCTAATAAGTTATCAATACCAAATCCTAAACCTCCATAATTCCCTTCCGAATAAGCGCCTCCCATTCCAATACCATCAAACTTTGAGAAGCGATAAGTTCTTCCTGTAGAGTCAACCTGTGCAGTGTAATGGTAAGAGGATGCTAAATCGGGCGTATAATTAAAACTTATAGAAGGTCTTATTTCATGACGAATCGCTTCCACATAATTGCCCTTTACTTTATAGGTACCAAAAATTCTAGTAGAAGTTCCTAATCCAAAAGTGATATTCGCTGCATTATAAAATCCTCTAGAAATAGTCGTGTCTACTTTTTTTAGTTTATCATTCCATTGCATCCTATTGGATTGTCCAAACCATTTATCTTCAATACCAATAGACGGAGAAATAGTTATTGGGCCAAGACTTGGCAGCGATAAGGAAATAGGAATACTATGAGTAGCGCCCCATTGCATGGTATCTAGGAGCCGACTGATATTAATGGAAGAGTCGTAAAAATTAATTTGGTTTTGGAAGGAACCATTATATCCGATACCAATTTTTTCATACCATTTTCCCGCTCCAACCTGATCCTGTTTTTGAAATGGATAAACAGTTAATGCATTAAAATTAATATTAGGCAAACTTAAATTAACAGTTCTTTGATTTGTATTTTGACTATGATTTAAATTGACAGACAAGTTGTATAAATTATTCCATGACTTGGTATAAGAAATAGAAGAACTTAAGCGGTTTTGATAGTTTTGATACGGATTGTTTAATAAATAGGAATTGTATTTAGAACTACCAAAATTTACGTTAGCTGAAAAACTTGTACCTGGCAATGCTCTGTTATCCATTTGGTGTGACCAGTTAAGCATAAAAGTTCTCCCCCCTGTAAATTCATCGGCAATGGACGTATTGCGATTTAATATTTTGGTATTTTGAAATGCTAAATTAAAGTTACCCAAATACTTATAACGCATAATATACTTGGTATTCAAATTCATACTCCAGCCACCATATGAATATATATTTGCTCTTACAGTCGCATCCACATTATCACTCAAAATTTTATAATACCCCAACCCTTCCAATCCCAATCCAAAATCCTCACTAGTGTTAAATGCAGGAGCCATTAATCCTGAATGCCTTCCTCTAGTCAAAGGAAATAATGCAAAAGGAATTTGTATAGGAATGGGTACGCCTTCAAACTCTGGATAAATAGGTCCGGACATGCCCATTTTATCCGTGATAATTTTTAATTTCTTAGTAACAAAAGCAAAATGTGGTTCATCCAAATTACATGTTGTGAATTTTGCTTTCCAAGCAAAGGCCTCATCCTTGCTAATTTTTTTCATAGTAGTGGCATTCACAAATATCTCTCCTTGTTGAAAATTTGTGTTTTTGGTTAATCCCTTGCCTGATTTCATATTGAACATAATGGTATCATTTAAGGATACCATCTCCCCTTCCTTAAACTTAGGATTACTTAAAGGATTACCCGAAGTATCCTTTGCCCCAAATGCCCTAATATTTTGAGACTGCTGATCAAAAATAATATTCGCAGCATCTAATTGCGAGCTTTTATATACCGTTCTTGCATTGCCATAAAGAAAGAATTCCTTGGTTTTTATAATCATCACCCCCGAATCCGATGCATTATAATCCACGGCTGCATCCAAACTGTCCTTGGACATCCTCAGAGACCTTACGTATACAATACTGTCTTTATACAGGGTGGCCGTATCTCTTTTTACCCCAAATGTGTCTTTTTTGTTTACTACAGTATCCTTAGCAATGGTGAGATTAGCGTTTGTTTTTTGGCGCTGGGATTTAAATAGCTGAGCCTTTACCAAGGTTGTTGGTAAAAATATTGTTAATAATAGTAAAATCCCCATATTTACAATATAGGGGGTGGTTTTTACGTTAATTTGGTATCCTGAATGTATCACTGGTACAAAAATAAACTAAAACAGCATTAAGGAACTGATTATGAAGCAAAATAGACTGATTTTAGCATTTACTTTAGGCATTTTTGCCTTTTTAACTATATCTACGAATAATCTGAGTGCACAAGGCCAGGCTAAACCCCTAAAACGTATCATAATTGACCCAGGTCATGGTGGTACCGACTCCGGTGCCGCGGGAGAATTCTCGACAGAGGCTGCAATCTCATTAGAAATCTCCTTGAAATTAGCCGATTACATCAAAAACACTTTACCTGAGATGGAAGTGATTTTAACGCGTAAAACGGATGTTTACAACTCCGTTGTTGAAAAAGCCAAAATAGCCAATGCTGCAAAAGGCGATTTATTTATCTGCATACATACCAATTCGGCCGATCCAAGCCGGAAAAAAGAGATAATCGGCTATACTAACAAAACCAAGTACGTTAAAAAGAATGGTAAGAAAAGAAAGGTAACGGTTAAAGTGCCAAAATACAAAGTAACTTATACGCCAAGTCAGGCAAAGGGAACGGAAACTTTTATCTACAATATTGACAAATCCGGCCAACGTAAAGAAATGGCAAATGATGCCGTTGACGAAGTAGTAGAAAAATTGGACTCTGTGTCCGAAAGACAAATCAAAGAATTAAACGAATCCGACCCTACAAGATCCATGATGGCTAGTCTTGTAACACAACAATATTTTCAACGTGCTGCTAGTTTAGCATTAACTATTGAGGAAGAATTCAAAAACGCTGGCCGTTTAAGCAGAGATGCAAAACAGAGAGCGAAAGGGATTTGGGTATTGGCTGCCGTTCAAATGCCTGCCGTTTTGGTAGAGACTGGCTTTATATCAAACCCAGAGGATGAAAAATATTTAAATAGCGAAGAAGGGCAGAATCAGATCTGCGAGGTGATCACCAAGTCACTTCTTAGGTATAAAAACTCATTGGAAAACCAGAAAAAGAGCAATGCCAATTAGCCAATATTTTTTGGTAATTTTGTTTTAGCATATAAACTCTAAATATGAAGGTATCGAACGAAACTAAAGTGGGCGCATTAACCATCATTGCGATTACTTTAATTATTCTTGGATTTAATTTTTTAAGAGGCAAGACCATATTCAAGTCGGGCAATTTTATCTACGCAAAATACGCAGATACAAAAGGGCTTATTATTTCAAATCCCGTATTCGTAAATGGCTTTCAGGTGGGAACAGTTTTTGATATCGAAAACCAAACTGCAGATCTTTCTCAAATAGTGGTGTCTATCAAATTAAACAATACATATAAAATTCCAGCCAACTCAGTAGCAACGATTCAAGACAATCCTTTAGGCACCAATAGTATAGCCATTGTCTTAGGAGATGCAAAATCATATTTAAAATCCGAAGACACAATTAAAACAGCTCCTGCTGCAAGTTTACTTGGCGACTTAATGAATACCCTTTCTCCACTAGGTGAACAAACTAAAAAAACAATTTCAGATTTAGAAAAAGTTTTAGTGAATATCAACAAGGTGTTAGATGATCAAAACAAAGCAAATTTTGCTCAAATTTTAAGCAATTTAAGTACTGCTACTGAAAGTTTAAATAAATCGCTAGTGTCGGTTGAGTCAATGCTACAGAGCCAATCGGGTTCTATTGCTCAAACTGCAAATAATGTAAATAGTTTTACTAAAAATTTAAGTGATAATAATAAAAAGATAAATGATATCATTAACAACTTAGATACTACAACAAGACAGTTAAAAGATGCCGATTTATCTAAAACAGTAAAAGAGATCCAAGTTGTAGTGCAAGAACTTACACAAACCTTACATAATTTAAATAATGGAGATGGATCCGCTGCTAAGTTGTTAAACGATCCTGAGATTTATAAGCAATTACAAGGCACCATAAAAAGTATTAATACGCTGGTTGACGATGTGAAAACGCACCCAAAGAGATATGTGAATATTTCTGTTTTTGGAAAGAAAGACAAAACAACCCCTTTACTTAAGCCAATCGCTGACACGACAACTAATGAATAAGATTGGCTATATTTTACTATTGTGCCTATTTATTGCTATCAATACAAATGCACAATATAAGTTTGGAGGTACCAATGCCGTTGGCTTAGATAGCAATGCCAAATTAATTGAATTTTTATCGGCAGAAACTTACAATGTAAAGAAAATGGATAGCATGGATTTTTTAATCCTTGTTGGACATGTAAATATTAAACAGGGTAAGACTTTGTTATACGGGGATAGTATTATTTTAAATACTACATTGAATACCCTGGAAGGATTTGGGAATATTCATATCAATGACGCTGACAGTGTGCATACTTATGCCGACTTTTTAAAATACAATGGGAATACAAAAAAAGCAATTCTACGAAAAAAAGTAAAACTAACCGATGGAAGAGGGATTCTAACCACCGACTCTTTAGACTATGATGTTTCCGTTAAGATTGGCAGTTTTAAAAAAGGTGCTAAACTGGTTAGAAATAGTACAACACTTACCAGTATGGAAGGATTTTATTATGGTGTAACCCGGGATGTGATTTTTAGAAAAAAGGTGGATTTAAAAGATCCTGAGAGTCATATTGTAACAGATACGTTGGAATACAACACTTATTCTCAGTTAACAAATTTCATTAGCCCTACTAATATAATTACAAAAACTAGAACCATTAGAACAAGCAATGGTAATTATAACCTGGGGACTAGAAAGGGTTACTTATATGATAGGTCCTCGATAGATGATAGTACTTATCGTTTTATCGCCGACGAAATGGCTATTGATGATTCACTGGGCTTAGGTGAATTTAGAGGGAATGCCATTTATAGATCTAAAGACAGCGCCAGTTTTGACTTAATGGCAAATAATATAAAGACCAATCGAAAAAAAGATATTATGCTGGCGACGGAATTGCCCACGCTTTTTATTAAACAAAAGAAAGATACCATGCTTATTACTGCAGATACTTTATATGCTGCAAGAATTGACGACCTCCCTCGAAAAATGAATAAGGCTAGAGATAGTGTGGGCGTTTTGAAAGACAGTAGTTTGAATAACTATTTTGAAGCATTCCATCATGTTAAAGTTTATTCCGATTCATTGCAGGCAAGCTGCGATAGCTTGTTTTATGCTTTAAGTGACTCCACCATCAGATTACTAAGCAACCCTATTATTTGGTCTAATAATAATCAAATAACAGGTGACACTATTTATATGTTTTTAAACAACCGTAAACCAGAACAATTATTGGTATTTGAAAACGCATTCGCTATTAATAGGGTGGACACTACAAAATATTTTAACCAATTAAAAGGCAATAAATTAATCGCTTGGTTTGAAGACGGTGCGCTTGTTAAAATGAAAACCAAGGGGGGTGCCGAAAATATATACTTTGCGCTTGATGAAGAAAAAAAGTTTGTAGGTATTAATTATTCTACCGCTCAGTCCATTGAAGTGAACTTTGAAAATAATGAGGTTTCAAAAGTGGTGTTTATCAACCAGCTCAATGGAAAAATGTCACCATTAGGGCAAACCAAAAACGAGGAATTAAAAATAAAGGGATTTAAATGGCTAGAAGACTTGAGGCCAAAAAATAAATTTGAAATACTTTCTCCTAAGAAATAGTAATTAAACTTCCTCCGACATTAAGTAGGCTTTAATAAATCCATCTATTTCTCCATCCATCACCGGCCCCACATTTCCTACTTCATAATCGGTTCGATGATCTTTAATCATTTTATAGGGATGAAAAACATAGGAACGTATTTGACTACCCCACTCTATTTTTTTCTTAGTTGAATTGGTCGCATCTAAAGCTTCTTGTTTTTTACGCATGGCTGATTCATACAATCTACTCTTTAGCATCTTCATCGCAATTTCTCTATTCTCTCCCTGTGTTCTTGATTGTTGACATTCAACTATAATACCAGATGGAATATGTTTTAAACGAACGGCAGTTTCTACTTTATTTACGTTTTGTCCTCCCTTGCCACCACTTCGGTAAAACTCCCATTCAATGTCGGCAGGGCTTACCGTTATTTCAATACTATCATCAATTAATGGATATACATATACAGATGCAAAACTAGTATGTCTTCTTGCATTGCTATCAAAAGGAGAAATTCTTACTAAACGATGTACACCCGATTCTGCTTTTAAAAATCCGTATGCAAAAGGCCCATCAAATTGAATGGTGGCCGATTTTATTCCCGCGCCGTCTCCTTCTTGATAATCTAGTGAAGTAACGGTCCAACCTTGCTTGTCCCCATACATACTGTACATTCTAAGCAGCATTTCAGCCCAATCCTGGCTCTCTGTCCCGCCTGCCCCTGGATTGATTTGCAAAATAGCAGGAAGTTCGTCCTCGGGCTTATTCAATGTGCTCTTAAACTCGGCATCTTCAATTAATAAAACCCCTTTATCAAAAGCCTCTTTGGTTTCTTGCTCTGTTGCATCCCCTCCTTTCCAAAACTCAAATAAAATGGCAAAATCTTCCACACTAGATTCCACATCTTGAAAAAGATGAATCCAATATTCATTCAGCTTAATTTCTTTCATGATACCAGTAGCACGCTTGTTGTCATCCCAAAAACCGGGTGACAAAGACATTTGTTTGTCTTGATCTACTTTTTGTATACGATTGTCAACGTCAAAGAAACCTCCTTAGGACAGTTACCTGGTCCTTCATGCGCATAATTTGTTCTATCGTCATGATCAGTTTTTAATTTTAAAAAGTACTACAAGCCTCGTAAGCCGGATTCTGTTTCTAAACTATCATTTATCTAGCCTCACCATTACTGATGAAGTCTTGCTGCCTACCCTGGAACTTGAACGAGTCGTTCTCAAGCGTTCCTTTACGTGGCATTACAGCACCCAAGGTTTACCCTATAAAACAATTACTTGTCTTATTCGTGAGCTCTTACCTCACGTTTTCACCTTTTCCTCTTGCGAGGTAGTTATTTTCTGTGGCACTTTCTCTGCCCCCTTGCGAGGACGCCGGCTGTTCACCGGTGGGTTACCCTATGCTGTCCGGACTTTCCTTGGTAATTGCTTACCACGATAGCTCGGGTTTGTAGTAATGCAAAGGTACGGCTTAGTATTCAAAAAACACTTCCGTAGCACCATAACCGTAAAAATCGGAATATTGATTGATGAAACTTTTGACGTTTGACTTCACTTTTAATAAATCATGTATTTCTTGTTTGAGCTTCCCCTTTCCAACACCATGAATAAAAATCATGGATGGTAACTGATTTAATTTTGCCAGCTCAAACCATTTTTCAAATTCTTGCAATTGAAAATGTAAAATTTCGGCGTTGCTTAAATGACTGTGACTGTCCATTATTTTTTCAATATGGAGGTCAATGACTGAACGGGCTTTTTGGATATTTTGTTTGATTTTAGAAGCATCATATACTTTATATCCTGCATTTCTTAAAATATCAATCGCTACATGATTATCTTCTTCTTTATCGGGATAGGTTTCAAATAAAGGATAGCTGATATTTGCTTTGTCATCCTCTTTGAAGATTTCTATTTTTTGAAAAAATTGCTTGGGTTTAATTTTAATATTGGCCTCAAAATGATCTGCTTTCTTTTTATGTGGCTCCGTTAAAGAAAAATCTACACTAAAACTTGGACTATCATTCACTTCAGCAAAAGAAATGTCATGAATATAAAAATCGGTAAATGGTGCAATGGTAGATTCTATAGAAAAGTTACTTATGCCTCCAAAAGATTGGTCATAAATAAAATGATAACTAACCCTGTTTCTATTGGAAAGATAGATTTTTAAGTTGTCTACCACCTCATCATTAAAATCATCCAAACTAAATTTAGGAATAATATTTAACCAAACTCCTTCCTCTTCCTTACTATCATTTTTTTGTACTTTCTCTTTAGGAATCTGGTCTAGATAAATTTTTTGTGGCGCCGCTTTTTGTGGGAATAGTTTCTTCTCTGTAAACCGTTTAAAATAAGGGAAATCAATTTGATCCATATAGGCAGGGAACTTCACCCCACGTACTTCAATCATTACCATTTTATCATCCATGATTTCAATGATACGTCCTTCCTCGTTACTCAATAATACTAAAATCTCGTCCCCTACTTGATACTTCATATTAAATTAACTTAGTGGACTACTTTCATTTAATTTGGATTTTCTACTGCCATATAGTGCATAAAATACCAAACCAATTCCCATCCAAACAAAAAACCATAACCAACTAACTGCCGGGATTTCTATCATCAAGTATAAACAACACAAAGCTCCCACAACGGGTATTACAGAATATTTACGTAGGAAACTAAATAAGGCAACGATGGTTAAAATAAATACAAATACTAAATATAAAATTTCTTGATAGTTTTCTTTGCCTATTGTTGTAAAAGCAGTTTTGATTCGATCTTGTCCAAAATAAATAAATATTAGGGCCAATATGGGAATGATAAATTGCCCATTAATATAAGGCAATCTAAATGATTGTCGATTGCTGCCAACCGATAATCTTGGCAATACCAAGACACCAAAGCAAACCAACACAAAAGCGAATAAAGTTCCAATACTTGTAAGGTCGGTCACTGTACTAATAGACATAAATAAAGCAGGAACCCCAACAAATATCCCAGTCACAATGGTAGCAAATGTGGGGGTGCCAAATTTGGGATGTATTTTAGAAAATTTCTTTGGCAATAACCCATCTCTACTCATACTCATCCAAATTCTTGGCTGTCCCATTTGAAAAACCAACAATACGCTAGTTGTAGCGACCACCGCACTAATCGAAATGAGATATCCAATTTTATGCATCCCAATTCTTTCAAACACAAAAGCCAATGGGTCATCCACTTTTAATTCGGTATACTTTACCATACCCGTCAAGACCAATGAAATTAAAATATATAAAACAGTACAAATCACTAATGAATATATCATCCCTCTTGGCAAATCACGCTGTGGATTCTTGCACTCCTCCGCAGTGGTTGAAATGGCATCAAAGCCAATGAATGCAAAAAATACAGCCGATACGCCCGCCAATACCCCTTTAAAGCCATTAGGCATAAATGGAGTCCAGTTTGCAGTGTCTACATAAAAGAAACCTAAAATAATGACACCTACTATAATGACAATCTTAAAAATCACCATCGCATTGGTGCTTTTTTTGCTTTCTTTAATCCCTCGATACACCAAAGCGGTAATTAAGAAGACAATAATGGCAGCAGGTATATTTAAAATTACTTTCCAGCTTCCAATTTGTGGTGCATTGGTGATGGCATCATATCCTACCCTTGCCAACTTGCTGAAGGTTTCCTTGGTACCGCCCGCTTTCAAATGATTCATTGCTTCGGTATATCCCTGTAACGCTTGTTCATGGTTGGTCGTTAACCAGCCTGGCAAATGAATATGAAATCCCTCTAATAAATTTACAAAATAGCCACTCCAACTTATCGCCACAACAATATTGCCAATGGCATATTCTAAAATTAATGCCCATCCAATAATCCAGGCAATGAGTTCTCCAAAAGTAACATACGCATAAGTATAGGCACTGCCGGCAATAGGCACTCTACTTGCAAATTCGGCATAACACAATGCACTAAACCCACAGGTGATGGCAGTAATTACAAATAATAAAGAAATACCCGGCCCTCCATGAAAAGCAGCAGTTCCAATTGTTGAAAAAATTCCAGCGCCCACCACTGCCGCA
>CAIOYQ010000119.1 GCA_903862505.1 uncultured Bacteroidota bacterium | reverse complement strand
GAACAATGCGCATCTTTGTCTACACTTAATCCCGATTATGGAACGATTGCCTCTAGAATTGTGGTTTCTAATCACCAAAAAAATACAAATATCGATTTTGTTAGTGTAATGAGCGACTTATACCACTTTACTGATATTCATGGAAAGTCTTGCCCCCTCATATCCCAATCCTTATGGGATTTTATTAGCGCATTTAAAACCGAGATTAACGAGATGATTGATTACAACCGCGATTATTTAATCGATTATTTTGGATTCAAAACATTGGAAAGATCTTATCTAATGAAAAATAAAGATACCATTGTTGAACGACCACAACACATGTGGATGCGTGTATCTATTGGTATTCACGGTGACATAACCTTCGGTTCAAATCAATTGCAACTTATTAAAGAAACCTACGACTTAATGTCCCAAAAATACTTCACTCATGCTACACCTACATTGTTTAATGCAGGAACCCCTAGACCTCAATTATCAAGCTGTTATTTACTGGCAATGGAAGACGATAGTATCGACGGCATTTATAACACGTTGAAAGATTGTGCGTTAATTTCTAAATATTCAGGCGGCATTGGTCTACACATTCACAACGTTAGAGCGAAAGGCTCTCATATTAAAGGCACCAATGGTGTCACTGATGGTATCGTGCCAATGTTGCGTGTTTTCAACAACACTGCGCGTTACGTAAATCAGTGTGGCAAACGTAACGGATCATTCGCGATCTATTTGGAACCTTGGCATGCCGATATTTTGGATTTCTTAGAATTAAAAAAGAACCATGGCGATGAAGAATTGAAGGCTCGTGACTTATTTTATGCTCTTTGGATTTCTGACCTATTTATGAAACGTGTTAAAGAAAAGAACGGAAAATGGTCTTTGTTCTGCCCGAACGAATGCCCTGGACTAAGTGATTGTTATGGCGACGAATTTGTTGCACTTTATGAAAAATATGAACAAGAAGGCAAAGCCAGAAAGACGATTGCTGCGCGTGACTTATGGTTTGCCATTTTAGATGCACAAATGGAAACAGGAACGCCATACATTTTATATAAAGACGCTATAAATAAGAAATCAAATCAAAAAAATCTAGGCACCATTAAGAGCTCAAATTTATGTGTTGCCCCAGAAACAGTAATTTTAACAGATAAGGGGCATATTGAAATACAGACTTTAATAAATCAAAATGTGAATGTATGGAATGGAGAAGAATGGAGCGATGTTACTATTAGAAAAACAGGTGAAGACCAAGATTTAATTGATGTTTATACAGATGATGGCTCTAAACTAACTTGCACCCCGTATCACAAATTTTATATACAAAATAGTTATTCTATAAACTCAATTGAAAAGGTTGAAGCAAAAGATTTAAAACCAAACGATAAAATTATTAAATGTGAATATCCAGTTATTGATGGACCAGATAAAATGTTATATGCTTATACACATGGATTTTTCTGTGGAGATGGTACATATTCAAACATATCTGACGAACAAAAAAGACAATGTAAATTTTCTGCTCAGAAAGGTCACGATTTTTGTAAAAGACATTTACCATATGAAACAGAGGATTATGTAGTCAATAATCAATTTATTGGTAATACGACAAGTTGTAAAGCATATTCTTATGAAAAAAAACCAATAGCATTCCTTTACGGCAATAAAAAACAACTTTTGCATTTTATTGAAAAACGCAGTTATACTGAAAATGCCACAAATGATAGAATTAACGTAATACTTCCTGTTGATTTAAATGAAAAATATGATGTTCCGTCTTTTAACTGTAATTTAAAGGATAAATTAGATTGGTTTGCTGGTTATTGTGACGCAGACGGGACTATATCCAAAAATGGCGATAATGAACAGTTGCAAGTGGGATCCATTAATAAAGAGTTTTTGGAAAATATTAAATTATTATTACAAACATGTGGCATAAATCCAAAAGTTAAGTTATCTCATGATAGAACCCAAAGTTATTTACCTGACGGTAAAGGAGGATATAAATATTTTAATGTACATCCATTATACAGATTATTGATAACATCATATGATTTGTATAAACTACATTCAATTGGGTTTAAACCAAATCGTTTAATTTTTTCTGGAAATAAACCTGATAGAAATGCTAAGCAATTTGTAAAAATATTAAAAGTAGATAATAACAATAGAATAGATGACACATATTGCTTCACAGAACCAAAAAGAAATATGGGTGTGTTTAATGGAATTATTACAGGTCAATGCACAGAAATTACTGAATACTCTGATGCAAAAGAGACCGCTGTATGTAATTTGGCGTCCATTGCTTTGCCCGCATTTGTTTCTAACAATCAATTCGATTATGATAAGCTTCATGAGGTCACCAAAGTTATTACTAATAATTTGAATAGAGTCATCGACGTTAATTTTTATCCAACGGAGAAAACGAAATTAAGTAATTTACGTCATCGCCCGATTGGTATCGGTATTCAAGGATTAGCCGATACATTTATTATGATGGATATTCCATTTTGTTCTGAACAAGCAAAGGAAATTAACAAGAATATTTTTGAAACGATTTATCATGCAGCATTAGAGAAAAGCAATGAAATCGCAATTGAACGAACGAAACAACTAACAAAATTAATGGATGGTCCTCGGTCAGAATTATTAGAAACAGTAGACCAATATGAGTATAGCATTTTAAAACGTGAAAATAAGAATTTATTAGGTGCATATAGTTCATTTGAAGGTTCGCCTTCTTCAGAGGGTATATTACAGTTTGATATGTGGAATGTTTCTCCAAGTGATCGTTATGATTGGACCAAACTTAAAGACAGCATTCGAACCTTTGGTCTAAGAAATTCTTTGTTAGTTGCTCCTATGCCGACAGCATCTACATCGCAAATTCTGGGATACAATGAATGTTTTGAACCTTTAACGAGTAATATTTATTCGAGAAGAACCTTGGCAGGCGAGTTTGTAGTTGTTAATAAATATTTAATGAAAGAACTAATACAGTTAGGGTTATGGAACGAACAAATTAAAAATAACATTATAGCGAACAAGGGGTCTGTTCAGCAATTAACTGTTATACCGGAACATATACGTGAAAAATATAAAATCGTTTGGGAAATACCGATGAAACATTTAATCGATATGGCAGTGGATAGAGGTGCGTTTATTTGCCAAAGTCAAAGTTTAAATTTATGGATGGAAGACCCGGTTTACAACAAACTAACATCGATGCATTTCTATGCTTGGGAAAAGGGGTTAAAAACAGGTATATATTATTTGAGACGAAAGGCAAAACACCAAGCACAGCAATTTACGATTCAACCGGAAGAAAAAATTAATGTAGAACAGAAAGAAGAAATATGCGAGATGTGTAGTGCTTAGAGCGTTTAGAGCGTGTATCGTTTATAAAAATCAATCAATATAT
>CAIOYQ010000118.1 GCA_903862505.1 uncultured Bacteroidota bacterium | reverse complement strand
GGAATCATTCACTGAGCGTATTGGGCAAAAGCAAAAGACGCAGGTTTGTATTACCCCCGTGAATTCTGTGTTGGCTGCTATAAAGGATCCGCAGGTATTATCTATTTACAATGCTTCGGAATATGTTTTATGTGATGGCACGCCAATAAAATGGGCTGCTGGTTTTTTAAATACACCCATTGTAGAGCGCATTACAGGCTTAGATTTATTACCTAATTTGGTTGCGCATTGCGCGAAGCATGATTTTAGTATTTTCTTATTAGGCGCCTCGCCTGGTGTGGGGGAGCAGTTAAAGAAAACGATCCATGCACAGTATCCGCATTGTAAAGTAGTGGGTGTGTATGTGCCTCCATTTATGAAAGTGTTTTCGGAGGAAGAGAATATAAAGATGATAGATGCAATAAATGCCGTTTCTCCCGACGTATTACTCGTTAGCCTAACCGCACCCAAGCAAGATATATGGATTGCAGAAAACCTACATCGCGTAAACGCAAGTATTCAGATAGGCATTGGCGGCGCCTTTGAGGTAATGGCCGGCCTTGCCAAGCGCGCCCCCAAGTGGATGCATGCCGCAGGATTAGAATGGTTGTATAGATTTATCCAAGAGCCCAAGCGTTTATTCCGCCGCTACTTTATAGAAGCCCCGTTATTTATCCCGCTAATACTAAAGCAAAAGTTTACTCGTAAATAAAAAACTAACGTGGATCTTATTTATACTGTGTTACACCCCATAATATCTTAAACCCTTTAATGATATCATTTAAATTTTTATCAAAAAACACTTTATAGCTTCGGTCGTATTCAATGCTATAAGTATAACCATATCCATCTTTGGTATAGGCAAATTGGTAAAGAATTTTTCCATTGGTTAAATTTCCCGAAACAAAATATTTGTCAGACTTTAAAAGTTTATAGTCAACCATTAAATCTCTACGTGAAAGCGCACTCACATAGCTATTTCTCAAATTATACTGAAACATTTTTTGGGGATTGACGCTATTATTAATGAGTATATAAATTTTAACGCGCGCGTCACTAGACTCAAAATCGTATCTCGTAAAATGAGGACTAAAGTTGTCACCATAAGGGGTCACATCATTCATAAAGCTTGGTACTAGGTATTCAATCCAATTATCGTCACTTACTTTCTTCAGATTGGCATTTTGCGCAAAAGACTGCAAAGAAGTGATGATGCATAATGCTAAAATTGAAAATATTCTCGTTGCTTTCATGTTATTCCTAGATTAATATTTTACTTTCTTATAAACAGGCTTGTCTTTGGGTGAAGCTTGATTTATTCTAATTATTGTATTAAAGTAACTTAAAGAAATATCGTAACCATTAGCTTGTGTTATTGAATATTTTTCCTTTACCCAATCTCTAATTTCATTATAAACTATATTTTGGTATGCTCCCGCTTTTTCATTAAAATATGAATAAACATTAATTGTTTTAGCCCATTTAGTATTTTTCAATTCTGATTCATTAGTTTCACCGTTGTTATCGGAAATATATTCATTATAACTAACTGACCCATTCATATTTCCATTCTTCATGTTAAAAGTTAGTTCTTCTTTAATATTTAGAGTTGCTTCAGCACCGGCACCAATTTGGTATCTAGTTAATTTTATTTCACCGTTTAATATCGCTTCTTCTCCATTTGATTTAGGATCTATTGAATAATAGCCTGAAAAAACGTAATCTTCACTATTTGAATCAAAATCACTCCAAATATTAGGAAAAGTAGGTTGATATTCTTCCACCCAATCTGGGTTCCCAATATTGATATTTAAGTCTGCAATCTTTTTGTTGTTGAAATAAACTTTTTTCTGACAAAAAGCGGAAGCGGTAATAAATAAGCAGATAGTTAAAAGCGTCGTTTTCATATTTTTATTTTTAAAAGTGATGTTAATTTAGATTTAATGCCAATATTTTGTACAAACATATAATAAATTGCATATATTTAATGTAAATTATACATAAAACCGAATCATCTGTTGGGTTTTATAATTAAAAATTAAAAACATTAAACAATGAAATCAACTAAACTTTTATTTGCTGTCTTATTTGCAGTAATAAGCCTTGTTTCCTGTAAATTATCTACCGAAGACCTTACTAAGGAAGTTAAGAAGAGTATGACAGAATCTAAACAATTTAAAGAAAGCTCCATTAAAATAAATAGCTTGATCCTTACAAAGAAATCGGGCAATGAATACGATGGAGTATTGCAAACCAATGAGCCTAATGGAGAATTCACATATAAGGTGATGGTTGTTTATGATGGGGATAATATGACATGGGAAATTAAAGAATAATCTTTTTTAATATTTTTTTTAAAAGCATCAACCTATTGGCTGGTGCTTTTTTAGTTTAATGATATTTAAATACATTTTGTCGATCTACTTTGGCGTATTAAAACTTAAAAATCGCTTCCTATTAAACCTTTAATTGCATGGTAGAAAATTCTACAATTAAAAAATGTTACCAATTTGGTAACATTTACTATATTTGTAATAATAATGAGAATTATAGCTATTCGAACCATAAAAAACGGATATAAAGCT
>CAIOYQ010000117.1 GCA_903862505.1 uncultured Bacteroidota bacterium | reverse complement strand
CAGACAATAACTTTTCTTCACATCAGACAATAACTTTTCTTCACATCAGACGCTAACGCGTCTTCTTCTTTAAAAACATATGGCAATAAAGGCTACGATACCTCTAAAACAAAAGACTTTACTAGAAAAGGGCGATAAACTTTATCAACCAGGTATTTCAGTGGATTGTGCCATTTTTGGCTTCCATGAGAATGTGCTTAAGGTACTTCTATTAAAAGTAAAGTACTCGGATAAATGGGCATTGCCAGGTGGATTCATATTCAAAAACGAGGCGATTGAAACGGCGGCTTATAGAGTATTACAAGAACGTACCGGCGTAGCAAATATATTTTTACAACAATTTAATGCTTTTGGAGAGCCCGATCGTTCCGATACTTCCATTCACCAAGCTAGATATTTAGAATATGGCATTAAAATTCCAAAAGACAACTGGCTTTTACAACGTTTCATTACCATTGGATTTTATGCTTTAATTGATTTTACCGAAGTTAATTTAGAAGATGCCGATGCAAATGAAGGTGCTGAATGGATTGACATTACTAAGCTAAGTAACTTAATGATGGATCATGAAAACATTGTATCAAAAGCATTAGAAGCACTTAGAACACAGCTCGCCTACCTCCCTATTGGCAGAAACCTATTGCCAAAGAAGTTCACGATGCCTGAGTTACAAAAATTATACGAAACCATATTGGATCAAAAATTAGACCGCCGTAATTTTCAGCGAAAACTAATTGGATTTGGCATTTTAAATAAACTTGCTGAAACCAGAAAAGGCGGTGCACACAAAGCTCCTTTTTTGTATACTTTCAATGATAAGAAATATCAAAAGGCACTAAAAGAGGGGCTGTATGGTTCCTGGCAAGCTAGTTAGTATTAAAATTTTATAGATTTATCTTACTTTACCCAGTTTACTTTCACGGTTTTTACTTCTTTTGAATTAGGACCAACCATCATTTGAAACTCACCAGTTTCCCAATCAAATTTCAAGTCACTATTATAGAATTTTAATAACTCCGGCGTTACTTCAAAGCTCACTGTTTTAGTTTCACCTGGTGCTAGATCAATTTTATTAAATCCTTTTAATTCTTGAACAGGTCTTGTGATACTTCCCACTACATCTCGTATATATAACTGTACTACTTCTTTACCTGCAACCGCCCCTGTATTTTTAACATTTACTGATACAGTCAATTTTTGATTCCCTTTTAATGCATTAGATGACACTTGTACATCTCCATATTCAAAATTTGTATAACTTAAACCGTAACCAAAAGGATACAACGGCTCATTGCTTACATCAATATAATTGGATTGAAATTTAGAGAACCATTTACCTGTTAATGGGCGACCCGTATTTTTATGATTATAATAAATAGGGATTTGTCCTACGTTTTGAGGGAAGCTCATACTTAATTTACCTGAAGGATTTACTTTTCCTAATAACGCATCGGCAATGGCATCGCCTGCTTCTGATCCTGCAAACCATACATCTAAAATAGCTGGTACATTTTCGTTTTCCCAGTTCAAAGTAATTGGACGACCATTAAATAGTACCAATACAACTGGCTTCCCAGTTGCCACCAATGCTTTTAATAAACGCTTTTGCACTTCCGGAATATCAATATTTGATTTAGATGCACTCTCTCCACTACTCTCAGCACCTTCGCCAATGGCAGCTACAATCACATCCGCATTTGCACTTACTGCTATGGCTTCTTTAATCATTTCCTCATTACTGCGATTATCACGTATAATATCTTTGCCAAACATGGTTTGACGATTTTGCATTTCTGCATCATCTTCTAAATTGGATCCTTTTGCATATACTACTTTACCATTACTGCCCACTGCATCGGTTAACCCTTTTAATAAACTAACCGATTTTGAATTGTCTGCACCCACACTCCATGTACCCGTCATATTTTCTTTCGCGTCTGCTAGCGGCCCTACCAACGCAATGGTTTTACCTCCAGCAATTGGCAATACATTGTTGTTATTTTTTAACAACACAAAACTTTGTGATGCAATTTTTCTTGCTTCAGCTCTATTGGCTGCAGTAAACACTTCTGTTGCCGATCTTTGCTCATTACAATATCTATAGGGATCCTCAAATAAACCTAAATCATACTTAGCTAATAAAATTCTTTCGCAAGCTTTATTTATTTGTGCTAAAGTAACCTTCCCTTCTTTCATTGATTTTTCTAAAGTATTTAAAAAACCTTCTCCAACCATATCCATATCAACACCAGCATTTAATGAAAGCGCATTCACTGCTTGAAAATCACCAACGCCATGATTCACCATTTCTGGGATACCCGTATAATCAGAAACCACAAAACCATTAAATTTCCATTGCTTCCTTAATACATCGTCCACCAGCCATTTATTTCCTGACGCAGGCACGCCGTCAATTTCATTAAATGAAACCATTATCGAGCCTACCCCTGCATCTACTGCCGCTTTATAGGGCGGAAAATATTCATTATACATTCTTACTCTACTCATATCGGTCGTGTTATAATCCCTTCCTCCTTCGGCTGCGCCATACAATGCATAATGTTTTACACAAGAAATAATGGTATTGGGAGCAGATAAATCATCCCCCTGATATCCATGTACCATTGCTTTTGCAATGGCTGAACTTAAAAATGCATCTTCTCCATTTCCCTCAGAAGTTCTACCCCAACGAGGATCTCTTGTTAAATCCACCATAGGAGAGAATGTCCATTGAATACCATCGGCACTTGCTTCACTAGCAGCTATGCGCGCCGTACGTTCAATTAAAGGCATATCCCAAGTAGCAGACATTCCTAATGGTATGGGGAAAATAGTTTTATACCCATGTATTACGTCCATACCAAATAATAAGGGGATATGTAATCTTGTACTTTTTACCGCATATTCTTGTAGTTCTTTAATTTTTGTTACAGAACGGATATTAAATACACCTCCTACTTTCCCATCTTTCACTTTTTGTGCAATATCCGAACTACTTACCGCACCCGTTACAAAATCACTGGACGCAGGCAGATTTAATTGACCTAATTTTTCTTCTAAGGTCATTTTTTTCATAAGGTCATTTACAAACTGATGCCTCTTTACATCCTTACTGGTTTGACTAGTCGCAACCATACTAATGAATGCAGTCACCAATAATAATAGATACTTTTTCATAGGTCCGTTTTTTCGTTTATTAAATTTGATATTTTATTTACCAAATTATTGTTGAAGCAGATTTTGCTGGCATTTCAAAAATAATTTGATTATTACCCTCTTGAATTTTTACTTTTTGTTGCAACCCTGTGTTCACTATTAAATTAGCTTTCTTACCATTTACAAGTATAAATCCAATAGATTTTATACTTTCTATATTGGCATTCGTTGTAACTCTTTGCGCGCCAACAGGTATGAATTTTGAAGCCTGCCCAATAATATAATAACTTACGTTTCTTGAAATAGCATCCCCCTGAATAGTAAATGCCCCTTTGCACTCACTACACCCACCTGGTGTATGTGGATTAAAGTTTGCATCTGCTGCTATATTCCACTCAATCACTGCCGAAGACCAGTTATTTATAGTACCGATAACAACATGCTCTAAATGCCACATTAAATCGCCTCCAAAATCACCTTTTGCGCCCGTCCACTGTTCGGTGAAAACTATTTTTTTATCGGGATGTGCAGCATGTACTTCCGATAAAGCAGACTCATGCCCTAAGTATAAATGAAATGCAGTACCTGCTGCATATGATTTTGCAACAGCGTCATTTAAAACGGAAATGGGATAGTTAGGATGATCTGCATTATGATCAAATAAAATAACTTCTGTATTGATATTGGCTGCTTTAAATTGTGGTCCAATATAATTTGCTAAAAAATTAGTTTGTTCCTGCGCATCCATTAATAAACTTGGATTATTACCCCCATGTTCGGGTTCATTTTGTAAAGTAACCGAAGTGATAGGAATACCCTGCTTTTGCATGGCTTGAATATACTTAACAAAATAGTTGGCATAGGTTGCATAATATTGCTTTAACAAATGTCCACCCATACTAAACCCATTGGTTTTCATCCAAACAGGTGGAGACCATGGCGATGCCATAATCTTTAAAGAAGGGTTAATGGCTAGCGCTTTTTTAAGGATTGGAATCAAATGCAAAGTATCCTCACTTAAACTAAATTTTAATAATAAAGAATCGGTCTCTCCTTTTGGTAAGTCATCATAACTAAACACATGTGCATCTAAATCCGAAGCACCTATACTAATTCTTATATAATTAACCCCAAGATCATCCTTCCCTTTTCCAAATATTTCTTTAAGTAACGCTTGTTTTTTTGCAGATGGTAATTGATCAATGAGCGCTGCCGAACCACCATTTAATGCAAAACCAAAACCTTCCATTTTTTGGAACCCTTTACTTGCATCCATTTGAATAGTTGCAATACTTGCATCTGTGGGCGATAAAGTAGTTGTAATTAAATTTGTTTGCTTAAACTTATCCAGCCCATTTGCAGTAGTCGTATATTGAACCGCCTGTGCAAATATCATAGTATTATTAAACAAAGTAACTATTGTAAGCAACAATAGCAATGATTTATATTTATTCGAATTCATTATTTACACTTCAATTTTTATTATTTCTTATTCACTTACAACGTAGTTATAAATCTCCTTTTTTTAATGCGGCTACTGCATAATTTGCTGCCCTCGCTGTAATGGCCATAAAAGTTAAGGAAGGATTCTGTGTGCCTGTACTTACCATACATGCACCATCCGTTACAAATACATTTTTACAGGCATGCATTTGATTAAACTCATTTAATAAAGAGGTGTTAGGGTCCTTCCCCATTCGTACACCACCTACTTCATGTATATCTAATCCTGGTGCTTGTTTGGTGTCATTTGTTCTTATATTTTTACATCCCGCAGCATGTAACATTTCAGTTCCTTGTTCTAAAAAATCCTTTAACAGTTTTTCATCATTCTCATCATAGCCTATCGAAGTAATTAATTGCGGAATGCCCCATTCATCTTTTTGCTCCGTACTTAATCTTACATGATTAGTGGCTTTAGGAACCGTCTCT
>CAIOYQ010000116.1 GCA_903862505.1 uncultured Bacteroidota bacterium | reverse complement strand
TGAATCCGTTCAAAATCCAATACCTAAACATGCCTAAACAATTGCGTATCATTATTGCTGGAGGTGGAACTGGAGGACATATCTTCCCAGCAATTGCTGTTGCGCAAGCCATACAAAAAATACTGCCGGATGCGGCTATTTTATTTGTGGGGGCAAAAGGTAAAATGGAAATGGAAAAAGTGCCACAGGCAGGCTATGAAATTATTGGTTTAACCATTGGAGGTTTGAATAGATCTAATTTGTTTGCCAATTGGAATTTGCCTTTTAAGTTGGCTAAAAGTTTTTTTCAAGTGAGGAGTATATTTAAAAAATTCAAACCTAATGCCGTTTTTGGAGTAGGGGGATATTCAAGTTTTCCTGTTTTGAAATTTGCACAAACAAAAAATATACCCACATTCATACATGAGTCAAATGCATTTGCAGGAAAGTCAAATTTGTGGCTAAGTAAAGGAGCCACTCAAATATTTACAGGTACAAAAGGAATGGATGCTTTTTTCCCAGCGCACAAAACGATTGTAACGGGCAATCCAGTGAGAAAAAACATTATTGAGACTACTACTACAATGGAAGCGGCCTTACTACAATTTGGATTGTTACCATCTCGTAAAACGCTACTTATCATTGGAGGTAGTTTAGGAGCCAGGTCTATTAATGACTGCATACTAACCAACCTACCACAATTTGTTGAAGCAAATATTCAGTTGATTTGGCAAACAGGTAAGTCTAATGCAAGAGAATACGCGCGCGCGGCAAGTAATTATTCAAATGTGTATGTAAACTCATTTATAGACAATATGAGTGCAGCATATACAGCTGCAGATATGGTAGTAAGCAGGGCTGGGGCAATGGCAGTTGCTGAAATTTGTATTACAGGAAAGCCTTGTGTGTTTGTACCTTATCCACTTGCTGCGGAGGATCATCAAACTTATAATGCTATGACTTTAGTAAATGAGGGTGCTGCATTAATGGTAGCGGACAATGCCGTTAATGAAAAACTAATGTCAAATATCATGCAATTGATTCAAGACAAACAGTTGACAGATTCTATACAAAATAAGATAAAACATTTTGCAATGTTACATGCAGATACAATGATTGCAGCATCTATTATTAAAAATGTACAAGAAATTAATTTAAACAAGTAATTAAATGAATCCACTTACAAATATTAAACGTATTTATTTTATAGGAATAGGAGGGATTGGTATGAGTGCGTTGGCAAGATATTTTAATACACAGGGTGTTGCTGTTGCTGGGTATGATAAAACGCCTACTGGATTAACTGCAGATTTGGAAAAGGAAGGGATTGCGATACACTTTGAAGATGATATTCATAAAATAGACAAGGAAGCTACGGTTATTGTTTATACCCCTGCCATTCCCGTGGAGCATACCGAATTAAATTATTATAGAGACAACGGATATTTGGTAGTGAAGAGAAGTGATGTATTGAATTGGATCACAGAAAATGCTTTTACAATTGCCATTGCGGGGACGCACGGAAAAACAACTACCACTTCTATGACAGCACATATACTACGTCATTCTGGTTTTGGTTGTAATGCTTTTTTAGGCGGTATTGCGTCAAATTATAATACCAATTTTTGGAGTCATGAAAAAAATGTAGTGGTAGTGGAAGCAGATGAATATGATAGAAGTTTTTTAAAATTAGCACCCAATATAGCGGTGGTGACCGCAGTAGATCCAGATCATCTTGATATTTATGGCACTGCCGAAGAAGTTTTAAAAGCTTTTGGACAGTTCACAGATAAAATAAAAGTAGGCGGGACGCTTATTCAAAAAATGGGTACTGAATTTAGTGTGGACAATAGCAATAAGAACGTTTTTAGTTATGGGTATAACAAAGACGAGGCCTCTTATCATACACAAAATTTGATAGTGGTGGATGGTTCTTATCAATTTGATATTAGACATCCTGGTGGTATGATGAAGGACGTGGTATTGAATATGGGTGGATTGCATAATGTGGAAAATGCAACTGCTGCAATTGCTATTGGAATTACTTTAGGCATTGAGGAGCAAAAAATAAAAGACGCAGTAGCTTCCTTTAACGGAGTAAAGCGACGCTTTGAGTACAAAGTAAAAACGGAAAATAAAGTGTTGATTGATGATTATGCGCATCACCCCGAAGAGCTTAATGCTTTGATAAGTGGCGTTCGAAGTTTATATCCAAATGAAAAAATGGTATTAATATTTCAACCTCATTTGTATAGTAGAACGCAGGATCAAGCTGCTGGATTTATGGAAGTATTGGATAAGGCCGATGAAGTAATCCTATTGCCCATTTATCCAGCAAGGGAATTGCCAATAGAAGGGGTAACTAGTGACATGCTATTAAATGGAATGAAACTGGCGCATAAAAAAGTGATGTCAAAAGAGGCATTGTTGGAATGGGCTAAAACTACCTCCAACAAGTTAATTGTGATGGCAGGTGCTGGGGATATTGACGTTTGCATTAATCAAGTACAAGAACTATACACAAAATAACATGAGTAATTGGAAAAACATATTGGTAAAAGTGTTATGGTCAATGGCTGCCATTGCAATGGTTGTATTGTTTGTATTTGCTTGGCGCGCTAAAGTGTCTAAAAAATGTACGGGTATTGATATTCTTTTAACAGGTAACGCGGGTGGTTTTATTTTCATGGATGAAAAGGAAATCTTAAAATTAATTAATGAGCAAGGTATAAAAGTGGGCACTCCCATTGCTAATATTAATTTGTATAAAATTGAAGAAACCTTAATGGCTACTAAGTGGGTTGAAAAAACTACAATATATATAGACAATCAACAGCAATTAAAAGTAAATATTGAGCAAAGAGTTCCTATTGCAAGA
This sequence comes from uncultured Bacteroidota bacterium, assembly GCA_903862505.1. Classification (GTDB taxonomy): domain Bacteria; phylum Bacteroidota; class Bacteroidia; order Chitinophagales; family Chitinophagaceae; genus Sediminibacterium. Next base: position 4,506 of record CAIOYQ010000116.1, on the reverse strand, counting down.
GTTTTTACAGCATCTGGAAATTCATTTTATATTGACAAAGTAGCGCAGCGGCTTCCGCTAAGACAGTTATCCGTATTGCGTCTCCCTGTTTTTACCGGATTCCCTTCGGACTTGGATAAATTATCAAAACCAGATAGTACGCTGCTTCAAAATATTTTAAAATTCTCCACTGTGATTCAGCAAGACAGCTTTTTTATTGCACAAGTGGCGCAGATAAATATTGCACCGAATGGCGATTTTGAAATGATTCCTACCATCGGATCGCATATGGTACTGATTGGTTCTGTAGAACAGCTTGAAGATAAATTAAATAGACTCTTTACTTTTTATAAAAAGGTATTGGTTCCGGCAGGGATCAATGCTTATGAGGTATTGGATTTACGCTTTGATCATCAATTGGTAGCGCTTAAAAAAGGACTGCAACCCATTCAATATGATGCCGGTTCCCTTCCTATCATCAATTTGGATGCGGTTATCAATGACTCAATTCCCATAATGGATACCACGTTAGTTAAAAAATTGGATAGTACCACTAAGAAAGTGGATAGTACCAGTAAGAAAGTGGAAGTAAAAGTGCCGAACCAAAAGGCAAAAATAGAGGCAGCTCCTAAAAAGATAGTGAAGGCCAATCCGCCAAAACAAAAAAGTATAGAAAGCAATAAAACAAACAATAAATCGTTAAATAATACGAAGGTAGCTCCTAGGGCATTGTTGCCTAAAAAGCCGGCTTCCAACAACAACTAAACAACTAAAAAACTATAAAAAATGAGTCAAAACGATAATCCTATCATTGTAGGCTTAGATATTGGTACTACTAAAATTGCTGCGATTGCAGGACGCAAAAATGAATTTGGCAAATTAGAAATCCTTGGATTTGGACGTGCTAATAGTAATGGAGTGCAACACGGTCAGGTTTTAAATATCGACCAAACGATCAGAGCGATACATCAAGCTTTGGAAAATTGTCAAAAAAGCAACCCCGATTTAGAAATCAACGAAGTATATGTGGGTATTGCCGGTCACCATATTAAGAGCTTACAAACTCGAGGTGATATCGTTAGACAGGATCCAGAAATGGAAATTAATCCTGCAGAAATTGAACAATTAATTAATAACCAACGTAAGACTTTTATCCCTGCGGGAGATCAAATTATTGATGTGATTCCACAGGAATTTTATGTGGACAATAACCCCAACATTAAAGAGCCAGTAGGCGTGAATGGTGTTAAAGTGGGTGCTAATTTCCTAATCTTAACGGGGGATAGAAACGCAATTCGTAATATTAATCGCTCTGTGGAAAGAAGTGGTTTAATCACCAAGGATTTGGTATTACAACCTTTAGCATCTGCCAGTGCGGTGATGAGTGATATTGATTTGGAAGCCGGTGTGGCAATTTTGGATATTGGTGGTGGAACAAGTGACCTAGCTGTTTTTTATGATGGCATTCTTAAGCATACTGCTGTTATTCCTTTTGGTGGTGAAAACATTACACATGATATCCGTTTAGGTTTAGGTGTTTTAAAAAGTCAGGCCGAAGCCATGAAGGTTCAATTTGGTAGTGCTTTAGCTACAGAAGCGAACGCCAATGCATTTGTAACTATTCCTGGTTTAAAAGGAATGCCTGCAAAAGAAATTAGTGTGAAAAGTTTAGCGGGTATTATTCAAGCTAGAATGAGTGAAATATTGGATTTTGTTACTTATCATTTAAAACAAGTGGGCTTGGACAGTCGTTTGTTAAATGGTGGAATTATTTTAACAGGTGGAGGTTCTCAATTAAAACATTTAATTCAGTTAACGGAGTACACAACAGGATTAAATGCAAGAATTGGTTTACCTAATGAGCATTTAGCGCCGAATCATATTGATGAGTTGAAAAAGCCAATGTATTCAACTTGTTTGGGTCTTATCTTAAAAGGATATAATGACTATGAGCGCAAAAATAAAACATTCCCTGAAAACTTTAAAAAAGTAGAAGTGCCTACTTCTTTAAAATTAGATAAAAACGCGGTGGAAGAAGTGATCGCAAAAGTAGTAACAACAACTGAAACCGATGCAGCTGGGAAGCATACCGTGGATCCTGATAAGATGAAAAAAAGATTAGGTTTCTGGGATCGTTTCAAAGACAATTTGATAGATATTTTTGCGGAAGATGAAGACAAAACTTTCCAACAATAATTACCCACATTATGGTTATAAAATTTCAACCTAAAATTTTATAAATAGATTAATTTCGATGATACTAACTACCTACTAACTAACCCATTTAAAAACAAAAGAATGATTCAATTCGACTTACCAAAGCAGAAATCATCCATCATCAAGGTTCTTGGCGTTGGAGGAGGCGGTAGCAATGCCGTAAATTTCATGTTTCAGCAAGATATTGAAGGCGTAGATTTTATTATTTGTAATACCGATTCAAAGGCAATAGAGCAAAGCCCAGTGCCTAATAAAATTCAATTAGGACCACATTTGACCCAAGGATTGGGTGCTGGTGCCGATCCTTCTGTAGGAAAATTAGCTACAGAGGAGTCTTTAGAAGAAATAAAGAAAATATTAGAAGTAAATACTAAAATGGCTTTTATCACCGTGGGGATGGGTGGTGGTACAGGTACCGGTGGTGCGCCAATTATTGCAAAAATCTGCAAGGATTTAGGCATTTTAACGGTGGGTATTGTAACGACTCCTTTTGGATTTGAAGGACCACGTCGTCAAAAACAAGCCGAGGAAGGGATTAATCAATTAAAACCATTAGTAGATACTTTGTTGGTGATTTCAAATGATAAATTACGTGTTCAGTATGGTAATTTAAAAATGAAGGAAGCGTTTACGAAAGCGGATAATGTATTGGCTACTGCTGCAAAATGTATCACGGACGTGATTAATAGCCGTGGTCATATTATTGTGGATTTTGCGGATGTATGTACCGTTATGAAAAACGGTGGTGTTGCTATTTTAGGTAAAGCCGAAGTAGAAGGAGAACATAGAGCACAAAGAGCCATTGAAGAAGCCTTGAATTCTCCATTGTTAAATGACAATGATATTAAAGGAGCTAAATGGATTTTGTTAAATATTAATAGTGCCGAAGGTGATTTTGAATGTAGCATGGATGAATTAGAAACCATTAGCAAAATTTTAAGAGAGCGAACTGGTGAGCATAGTGATGTAATCATGGGTAGTGGATACGATGACACCTTGGGCGAAAAAATTGGCATTACTTTAATTGCAACTGGTTTTGAAGGGAAAGATCCGTTTAAAAAAGAAGAATCAAAAAAAGTGGAGGTCCCTATTGAGGAAAAGATTGTCATGACATTAGCTACTGAAGCAAATGAAGGAATTGCACCGGAAGCTTCAGCTGAAAAAAGCAATGAGGAGCCTGTTCAAAATACATTGAATCTTGACATTCAACAAGAAGAGGATGACAATCACTTTGTATTAGATATTTCAAATGAAGAACCTGTTGTATTTTCTTTTGAGGTGAACAACGATGAAGAGAACGCGTCAGCGTTCGATACAGGAGTTAAAGTAGATGCGTTCGATGAAGAATCAGATGCGTTCGATGAAGAATTAAACGCGTTGAATGCAGCAGAAGAAGCTGCCGAGTATGCTGATTTAATCATTGAAGCAGCTGCAAACATGGAGGAAATTCATTTAGCACCTACCATGTATGTTGAAGAACCAGAAGCAGAAACAAATGTATATGTAGTAACACCAGAAGTGGAAGAAGAAACGGAAGAAGTATTTGTTTTAGATATGAATGAAACACCTGCTGTGGATTATGGTAATGGGTTTGTACTTAATAAACCATCCAATATCTATTCGGATGAAATTATTGAGGAGTCGGTTGTGAATGAAGTAGTGGAAGTAATATCAGAACAAGTTGTGCCTGTTGTTGAAGCTGCAACCGAGCAACAATTTCAAACTTCATTTAGAGTCGCTGAGGAAGAAGATGGTTTACAGTTAGTGATGCGTGAATCACATTCAACTGCTAAACCGGCGGCTCAGCATATTGAAATGCCTTTAGATGATTCGGAAGAACAAAGAAGAAAAGTTCGTGAGCGTATTCAAAAGCTAAGAAATTTGTCTTTCAATATTGGTAACGGAAACGATCCAAGTGCTGAATTTGATGAAGTGCCAGCTTATGTAAGACGCAATATGGACTTGTTTGGCAATACGCTGGCTTCTGTAGAAAACTATTATAGTAAGTATACAGTAGACCAAGATGAAAATAATAAAACTCAAATTTCTACCATCAATACTTTTTTAGATGGGAAGAAACCAGATTAAACGCTTTTTTATAGTACAGTTGATTTAGTTGTAACCCCCGCCGCAAGGCGGGGGTTTTTATTTTAGATTGTAAATTTTGTAACATCTTTAATTCAAAAACATAAGATGTTACAAAATTTCTCACCCCCGCCGCAAGGCGGGGGTTTTTATTTTAGATTGGTTACCTTTGCCCTATGCAAACAGTTTTAATCACCGGTGGAACAGGTATGGTAGGACAAGGCC
>CAIOYQ010000115.1 GCA_903862505.1 uncultured Bacteroidota bacterium | reverse complement strand
GGTGTTGGACTTGCCACTATTTGGTTTTTATCTTGGATTAATTCTTTGGGTATTTTAACATCCGGAATTTTACAATTAATTACTACCATTCTTAAAATTGTACCTATTGTACTCATTGGCTTAGTGGGATTATTTTATATGCAGTGGAATAACTTCTTGCCTTTTAATGCAAGTGGCACTACTACTATTGCAGCCATTACCGCTACTACGACTTTAACTTTTTTTGCTTTCTTAGGCATTGAGTGTGCGACCATCCCCTCGGGTAGTGTGGCAAATTCAGCAACTACCGTGGCAAAGGCAACTACTTTAGGAACACTTATTGCCACCATCGTTTATATATTAGGTACTGTAAGTGTGATGGGGATGATACCTGCGGTGCAATTAAAAAACAGTGTTTCCCCTTTTGCTGATGCAGCCGTTATTATTTGGGGGCAGGGTGCTAAATATTGGGTTAGTGCAGGGGTAGCTATTTCTGCATTTGGAGCATTAAATGGTTTTATTTTGATACAAGGACAAATGCCCTATGCTGTAGCCAAAGATCAATTGTTCCCGCAAATTTTTACGCGTAAAAATGATAAAGGTGTTCCAGTTTATGGAATTGTCATATCCAGTATTTTTGTTTCCGCATTTATGGCCATGAATTATACCAAAGGTTTGGTAGAACAATTTCAATTTTTAATTTTACTCACTACGTCTACCATTTTAATTCCCTATATTTTTTGTACTGCTTCTTATTTATTAATGCGACTCCGTGTAGCAGGCATTACTAAAAATATTTTCACGGGCGCCATTGTATTGGCAGCACTCACTTTTTTATTTTGCATTTGGATCATGCTAGGCTTAGGCTACGAAACCGTTTTCTGGGGTTTTGTACTTACGATGTCTTCGGTCCCTATTTATGTTTTTGCCATTTGGAAAAGAGATCAAAACATAGCAAAATAAATTCAATACTTTTACTAGTATAATATAACAACATTAAATAAGTGAACATGCGCGCGCATTCAGAATTCGGAAAATTAATATCATTATTTCTAAAAAAAGCTTCGGCTTCATTTATGAATGATGCACATATTTCACAGCATTGGGAAGCATTAAATTACTTAGGCAAACCTGACATTGCTAAAGCCTTACAAGAATATGATGCTTTTGAACAAATATTAAAAGACCATGGAGCCGAAATTTTGTACTTGCCTACCGACGATACCGTGAATATGGATTCCATTTATTGTAGAGATGCTGCAATAGCTACCAGTAAGGGCATGATTATTTGCAATATGGGTAAGGAAGGGCGTATTAATGAACCTGCAGCACAAGAACGTGCATTTGAGGCCAATGGTATTCCGGTGTTGGGTGTGATTGCAGCCCCTGGAACCTTAGAAGGAGGGGATGTTGCATGGCTAGATGACAAAACATTGGCAGTAGGCCATACTTATCGTACCAACGAGGAGGGTATTCGTCAACTGTCTGCTTTATTGGCACCCTTGGGTGTATCGGTATTGCCTGTTGAGATGCCACATTATAAAGGCCCTTCCGATGTGTTTCATTTAATGTCGGTATTAAGCCCCGTGGACAGTAATTTGGCAGTGGTTTATTCTCCATTAATACCTATTGTATTTAGAAACGAATTAATCGCGCGCGGTTATGAATTCGTCGAAGTGCCCGATACGGAATTTGACAGCATGGGTTGCAATGTATTGGCATTGGCCCCTCGTGTTTGCTTAATGGTTAAAGGTAACCCGATTACAAAAAGTAGATTAGAAAAAGCAGGATGTAAAGTCATTGAATACAATGGCGAAGAAATTAGTGTAAAAGGCGGGGGTGGACCAACCTGTTTAACACGTCCTATAATGCGTGACTAATTTTTACGAAAATAGATGATCGAAATTTTTATAGTACGTTCATTATAATTTGTTCCAATCCCAAAGTACAATATCCCAACCCGTACCTACTTGTTCAATTACGCCAATGGTTTCAAAACCAATTTTTTGGTGCATGCGCACCGATCTTTTATTGGCTTGAGAGATATCCGTTACCAAGAAGCTATAATCCTTTGCGTGTAATTGTTTATAGTATTCATACATCTGTGGTACCCAGCCCTGCCCCCTATGACTTTTAGCAACACATACCTGACCTATCAATATATAATTGCTTTCTTTTAAAAATATTCCATTGTATTGGGTGGCATCTAAGGTATTAAACAAGTGATCTATTTCGAGATGATCGCCCAACACGGCTTTATTGGTCACAATGGTATAGCCCACCACTTCCTCTCCTTCTTTGACAATAATGGAAGGATGAATATTATGCATTTTTTGTAACAAGGATAATTCATATTCAGAAGTAACAAACCCTTCCTTCATGGCTTCTTCTTCACCAATGAG
>CAIOYQ010000114.1 GCA_903862505.1 uncultured Bacteroidota bacterium | reverse complement strand
ATTTGCTGTAAAAGAATTTTTCAGAAAACTAGGCAAGCCGGAATTACCCATCATGATTAGTGGCACCATCACCGATGCATCCGGTCGTACTTTAAGTGGACAAACATTAGCAGCATTTTATACTTCAGTTGCACATGCAAAACCATTAAGCGTTGGACTTAATTGTGCATTAGGTGCACAGGAAATGCGCAGTCATATTGAAGAACTTGCGCAAATTGCCACCTGTTACACTTCGGCTTATCCCAATGCTGGATTGCCCAATGCCATGGGTGAATATGACGAGACCCCGCATCAAACCGCGCACTTCATTGAAGAGTGGGCAAAAAACAAATTTGTAAATATTGTGGGCGGCTGTTGTGGTACCACCCCGGATCATATTAAACACATAGCGGATAATGTAAAAAATATTACCCCAAGATCACTTCCAATTTTAGACCCAACCATTTAAATTATGAGCGACGAAACAATACATATTAAGCCTTATTTAAGATTAGCAGGATTAGAACCATTAGTGATTCGTCCCGAAACTAATTTTGTGAATGTTGGGGAGCGTACCAATGTCACAGGCTCTAAAAAATTTGCGCGCCTTATTAAGGAAAATAAATATGAAGAAGCGCTGTCAGTGGCAAGAAGCCAGGTAGAAAATGGTGCGCAAATTATTGATATCAATATGGATGATGCCTTATTGGAAGGCGTATTAGCAATGACCACTTTTTTGAACTTAGTGCAAAGTGAGCCAGATATTGCTAAAATCCCTATCATGATTGATAGTTCAAAGTTTGAAATTATTGAAGCAGGATTAAAATGTGTGCAAGGAAAATGTATTGTGAACTCTATTTCCATGAAGGAAGGGGAAGCTAAGTTTATTGAACAAGCGCATATTTGTAAAGCATATGGAGCCGCAGTGATTGTAATGGCATTTGATGAAGTAGGACAAGCAGACACCAAGGAACGTAAAATTGAAATATGTGCGCGCGCTTATAAAATATTAGTAGAACAAGTTGGCTTTGATCCACAGGATATTATTTTTGATCCGAATGTTTTCGCTGTAGCCACCGGAATTGAAGAACATAATAATTACGCCGTTGACTTTATTGAAGCGACGCGTGTGATTAAACAAAAAATGCCGTTAGCCAAAGTGAGTGGAGGGGTTTCCAATGTATCTTTCTCCTTTAGAGGCAATGAAGCAGTTCGGGAAGCGATTCATGCGGTGTTTTTATACCATGCCGTTAAAGCGGGTATGGACATGGGTATTGTGAATGCGGGACAGTTGGTGGTATATGATGAGATTGATTCGGTATTAAGAAATTTATGCGAGGATGTCATTTTGAATAAAAACAATGATAATAACCAAGCCACAGAAGCACTTATTCAATATGCAGATAACTTAAAAGCAAGCGGAGAAAATGCAGGTCAGTCCTCCGAAGAAGCGAATAAAATTAAATTGGCTTGGAGAAATGATACGGTAGAGAAACGATTAGCGCATTCTTTAATTAATGGTATTACCGATTTTATTGACGCAGATACCGAAGAAGCAAGATTAAAATACAGTGCACCATTAGAAGTGATTGAAGGTCCTTTAATGGCGGGCATGAACCAGGTAGGTGATTTATTTGGTGCAGGTAAAATGTTTTTACCGCAGGTTGTAAAAAGTGCACGTGTAATGAAAAAAAGTGTGGCGGTATTAACTCCCTACATTGAAGCAGAAAAAGAAAGATTAAAATTAGCCTCTACCAATCCTAATGGAAAAACAAAAGGCCCTGCTAAAATATTATTAGCCACCGTAAAAGGAGACGTACATGATATTGGAAAAAATATCGTGGGCGTTGTACTGGGATGCAATGGTTATGAAATTATTGACTTAGGGGTCATGGTGGCTGCCGATAAAATTTTAACGGAAGCCCAAAAGCAAGAAGTGGATATTATTGGATTGAGTGGCTTAATCACCCCTTCCTTAGATGAGATGGTTTATATCGCCAAAGAAATGAAACGTCGTGGAATGAATATTCCTTTGATGATTGGCGGTGCTACCACATCTCGTATGCATACAGCTGTAAAAATTGCGCCTGAATACAATGATGGGGTAATTCATGTATTGGATGCTTCCAGAAGCGTAACGGTGGCGGGTTCTTTATTAAATAAGGAACAAAAAATAGACTTCTTAGGAAATTTAGAAAAAGAATACGTTCAATTAAAGTCAGATTTTGATAATAAAAAAACGACAAAGCAATCTACCGCTTATGCCGATGCATTAAAAAATAAAATGTCTATTGATTGGTCAAATTTTGAAGCAGCTACGCCAAGTTTCACTGGCAATCAAGCCATTGAAATAACCGACTTATCAGTACTTGTGGATTATATCGATTGGAAGCCATTCTTTATTGCATGGGAATTGCATGGCAATTTTCCAGCCATCTTAACGGATGAAAAAGTGGGAGAAGTAGCCAGCAAATTATTTGCCGATGCAAATGCTTTATTACAAACCATTATCAAAGAAAAATGGTTAACTGCTAAGGGAGCAATTGGTTTTTGGGAAGCAAGTGCTCAAGGAGATGATGTTACCATACATCATGAAGGTGAAAAAACTCAATTGCATTTCTTAAGACAACAAGCTAAGAAAGCTGCAGGACAGCCTAATTTTTCCCTAGCCGATTTCATTTGCCCTAGTACCGAAAATAAAAAGGATTACTTGGGTGCATTTGCGGTAACCATTCATGGCATTGAAAAACATATCAAAGCATTTGAGGCCAATCTAGACGACTACAATAAAATTATTCTACAGGCTTTGGCAGATCGATTTGCAGAAGCTTTTGCTGAATACTTACATGCAAAAACACGAAAAGAATATTGGGGTTATGCAAAAGAGGAAGAATTGGGCAACGAAGAATTAATTAAAGAAAATTACGTGGGTATTAGACCAGCACCTGGCTACCCTGCTTGTCCAGATCATACCGAAAAGTACACGCTCTTTAATTTATTAGAAGCGGAGCAGCATACCGGCATCACACTTACCGAGAGTTTAGCAATGTACCCTGCTTCTAGTGTTTGTGGGTGGTACTTTGCTAACCCACAAAGTCAATATTTTGGATTGGGTAAAATTCAACAGGATCAGGTGGAAGATTACGCAAAACGAAAGAATCAATCACTAGAGTATATTACCAGATGGTTGCAACCAGTGATTGAATAATTATACTTTTTCAAATAACCACCATAATCGCTTACGTGGTTTAACGATATAATTACTGCGTACATATTTGCTAATATGATCCATTGCTTCTTCAACACTATCGGTGAATAGCATGAATTTACGGTCCGCTTCTGAGATAGTGCCTTCCTGTATCATGTGTTCCATCCAATGATGAAAGGGCTGATAATATTGACGGCCCATGACTACAATCGGAAAATCATTAATCACTTTAGTTTGTGCTAAAGTAAGGGTTTCGAAAAATTCATCTAAAGTGCCAAAACCTCCTGGCATAATGATAAATGCATAGGAATATTTTACCATCAACACTTTTCTGATAAAAAAGTAGTTGAAAGTGATGGACACATTGGTATATGGGTTGGGTTCCTGTTCAAAAGGAAGTTTAATATTACAACCCACGGACTTTCCGCCTGCTTCAAAAGCGCCTTTATTTGCAGCTTCCATTACACCTGGCCCGCCTCCCGTCATGGTGGTCAGCCCCAACTCGGCAATACGCTTTCCCACTTCTTCGCTTTTTTTATAATAAGGATGCTCGGACGAAAATCTTGCAGATCCAAAAACGGTAATACAGGGTCCAATAAAATGCAGGGTTCTAAATCCTTTGATGAATTGAACAAAAATTTCCAAGGCAAAAAATAATTCGTTCATCCTAGGCTTAGGACCTTCTAGATGAAAGCTTTTGTTACTGGCAGGAATAATGCGTCTTGAATTGAGTTTCTTAATTTCGTCTGGCATACTTCTATATAAATTAAAATTTGAGTACCTCTCAAGTTAACATAAATAATGAAGTAGTGTACATTAAAATAACTAAATTTGAATTGTATAATACCACACATGAGACGCTACTATTCATTTATAATTTTCTTGCTTTGCCAAACATGGGTATTGAACGGCTGGGGGCAACAAAAATTAGTCCTAGAACAAATACAAGTATACTCTTCCATTAATCCTACCGCTAGCTATTGGAAATTACCTAGCGATATTACCCCTATTATAAAAGCAATAGATAGTGGCATTTTATTAAAAATGGGGTTACCAAGAGATACCAATATTGTTACAAAAGAATTTTATTTAACCAAACAAAGCCAGCTAGGTAAAATAAATATCAATTGGATGGCTTCAAGAGATTATGACTACCATGCCTATTTGGAATTATATGAAATGGATCCTAATCTTATTTTTAGAAATAATTTAGTGGATCTACCCGATGATAAAAAAGACAGTATCCATAGTTTTTGGTTGATGACCTTTAGTGTATTCAATAAAAAACAACAACAAGTATTACAAAAAACAATAGTGCTAGGATTGGCTAAAGTATCGTCAATTGGAATAGGTATTGAAAATCAGGCTTCGGCAAGTACTCCAGTTTACCTATTCAATGCCATTACCAAAGCAATTAGCTTATTGTCACCTGCAGGCGAAGAAATTGAATATTTAGATGCCAAGGTGCCCACTTCTTATACGACTGATAATTACTGGATGCCTTTTATACACAATCAACCTAGAATATTATTTGATACCACCAAAAAATTTATAGCATATAATTATGCAAATAGGACTCATTTATTAAGAACGCCTACTGCTGTTTTAAATAAAATAAATATTAGAGACAAAAATCTTAATAGCCCTTATAAAAAAATAATTAGTTTAATTAAAAAGAATAGGATGAATGCATATAGTAGTGAGTATTATCAGGTATTACAACATTTAAGAGATGTGAAAAATGACCATAGCTATAATATAGAGGGCTATATGGAATTCAATGCTGACGCAGCAGCTGCCAATAGCCAATTGGCGCTTGTTTTTTTATCAGACTCGGTTCATAAAATTTACAATGATAAGGATAGCATTGGTTATTTTATGGTTAAAGAAATTGTACCAGAAAAAGATAAATACTTTTATCCAGAAATTATTTTTAACGGTTACGATAGTACAAAACAATATGCCTTGACAGACAAACTAAATAAAGCAAAAAATCTTATTGTGCATATTAAGTCAATTGACGGAAAAATAAACAATGCAAATTTCTCAATTAAACTAAGCGCAGACAATACTATAAAAACGATTTTTATAAATGAGAAGTTAACACTCATCTTATCTGGCAAAGAGAAACCAGCACAAATGGTCGTTGTTGACAAGGAAGCCCCTGATGAATTAATTGATTTTTTAATCATGTTCTCCTTTAGTGAAATTTTTCAAAATCCAAATTAAATAAAGGAATGCGAATTGTAAGTTATAATGTAAATGGAATTAGGGCTGCCATTAAAAAAGGTTTAATTGATTGGTTGACTACTTATCCTGTAGATGTGCTATGTGTCCAGGAAACAAAAGCAACACCTGATGATATTGATTTGAAACTTTTTACAGACATGGGTTATCACGTATCCTGGTATCCAGCCCAAAAGAAAGGGTACAGTGGGGTTGCCGTTTTTAGCAAAAAGAAGCCTTCATATACTGCATGTGGGAATGGATATGAAATGAGCGACTATGAAGGAAGAGTCATTCGTGTGGACATTGGAGACTTAACTATTGTGAATGCCTATTTTCCATCGGGTACGAGTGGTGACGAAAGACAGGGATATAAATATCAATGGTTAGATGAATTTTTTGTTTGGATCGAAGCTTTAAAAAAAGAAAGGCCTCATATTGTATTGGCCGGAGATTATAATATTGCACATGGCGAAATAGACATTCATGATCCCAAAGGAAACAAGAAGTCGTCCGGATTTTTACCAGCGGAAAGAGCATGGATGGATCAATTCTTAGGCACAGGATGGATAGATAGCTTCCGACACAAGCACCCTGAAGCAACTGGCGCTTATTCCTGGTGGAGTCAACGTTTCCCCTCTGTTAGGCTTAATAACAAAGGATGGAGAATAGATTATTTATTTACCACCAATGCACTTGGGGGGAAAATCAAGGACGCAAGTATTTTGCCGATGGTAAAACACAGTGATCATTGTCCTATTGTCATTGAGCTAAAAAAATAACGATAACTATTTTTACGATGCATGTATATAATATAAGCTTTCAAATTACCCCAAACCTGCAAGAACAGTGGCTTTTATGGATGAAAAGTAAATTCATCCCCATGTTAGTAGCAACAGATTGCTTTCAAAGCCATCAATTTTACGAATTGGAGCTAACATCGGATCAATCACCTACTTATACGATGCAGTTGTTTGCTACCACCCCCGAAAATCTAGCTCAATTCACGGAAACTTTTTCGAGTTCCTTATTGGATGAACTGCAAAAAACCTGGGGAGATCAATGTTTTCACTTCGTTACCACAATGCGAATTGTGAATTGATTGTGGATAGTTTAATTGGCTAAAACACAATACTAGCCTATATTTCAGCTTTTTTATAGCTAATAATCAATGCCACAAAGGGTTTCAGCGTTAATTACTAAAAAATGATTTTAAACATTTAAGCCTATTGGGACTTGAAAACCTTGCTATTTAAGGGTTTTAGTGGAAAACAAAATTAAAAATAAATGGCAAAATATTTTTTCGTTTCATAAAAGCCAATAAATTTGTTATATCGTTTAAAACTATAAAAAACACATCTATGAACAAAGCAGAATTAATCGCACACATCGCGGACAGCGCAGAATTAACAAAAACATCAGCTAACGCAGCTTTAGATGCTTTTATCGAAGCAGTAACTAAATCTTTGAAAAAAGGTGACAAAGTAACTTTAGTAGGTTTTGGTACTTTCTCTGTATCAAAGCGTGCAGCTAGAACTGGTCGTAACCCACAAACTGGAGCTACAATCAAGATCAAAGCTAAAAAAGTAGCAAAATTCAAGGCTGGTAAAGAATTGAGCGGCAAATTGTAATTTGAAATTTATTTCAATAAAAACCCCCTTTTATCAGGGGGTTTTTTTATTTTTGCAATCCAATCACTAAAAAACACAACTATTATGGGCAGAGGAGATAAAAAAACAGCTAAAGGAAAAAGATTCTTAGGCTCATTCGGAAAGAGCAGACCTCACAAGATCGCTAAAGCTAAAAAAGCTACGAAAGCTAGCGCATAATACCATTTGCGTACTTATAAGATTCCCCGAACTGCTTTTGTAGGTTCGGGTTTTTTTATTGTAATTTTGCCTATATGAAGCGAATTCTGATGATCATTCTATTACAAGCTTATACAGCCAGCCTATTTGCACAATGCTCTATTTGTACGAAAACAGCTAGCCAAATGGGTGAGGAAGCCGGAAAAGGCTTTAATGGGGGTGTTTTGTACTTAGCTGCAATGCCATTTGCGATTATGGGATATATCGCCTTTAAATGGTGGAAAAACGAAAAGCAAGGATAATCTCTATCCTGCCAAGTCCTGCACGCTTCTTTTCTAGCTACTTAATTTCTCGACCCTTACTTTCAAAAATTGCTTGGTGAATATTTGCACTGCAATCACTACCCAAACTATAAAGCAGCCCAGGGCTTTTAATGCATAAGGCATCATAATATGCGTTCTCAACCAAGGCGTGAAAATATCGGAGTAGGAGAAACTGGAAAAAAAGATAGCCACTATAAAAATGGTGTTCATCCATTTTGTTTTCTCTTGCAAACTATACCATAAACAAATAGCGGGTACGCCAATAATAAAAGTAGGCGACTCTGTGCCTGTATTAAACACAATAATAAAAAGAAGTACCGAACATAACATGTATAATCGGTAAACGGGATGTGTAAAATAATTATATAATAAATATTGTGCCCCGAAAATAATTAAGGCGGGAATAATAAAATACCACTTGCCTAAATGAGGCAGGTTAAATATTCTTTTCACCATTCCTTGCAAAGTGATGTCCACCATATTTTGATGCATGGAAACCGTAATGTCAAAATTAGATTTTAAAGATAAAGCGGCAAACCAATCTCGATAGCATTGCATTAAATTGGCAGGACTGGTAATTAATAAAGGCAAGCATATAATAACAATGGCCCAAAAAATAAAGTAGAGTACAAATTTTATTTTTTGTTTGCTAAAAAAGAAAAACGCTAAACCCGTAATACTATAGAGTTTAATAAAGAAGCCCAATAGCATCATTTTAGCCGATGCGCTTTCTTTTTGATTGACAATAAATACAAAGGATAATATAATGGTAGCGGCCATAATACCATTGCTTTGTAAATTAGAACTTGCGTTCATCATTTCATTGGCAGAAAGCAATAAAATAAAATTTTGATACTTCGCCTTGATAGGCAATTGCCTAATTGCATAATACAAAATTCCAGCATCAAAAAAACCCCAAGCAAAAGGTCCTATTATATCAGGTAAATATGAAAAAGGAATCACGAATAGGGCAAAACTTGGACTGTAATAATAATGGTCTTTATATTCGTTAATATATTCCAGGTATAAATTGGTATTATTTTTTAAATGAAAAAAAGACTGTTTAAAAATGATGAAATTATTATACGCATCTCCTTTAAACGCATTGAACAAAGCAACGGCTACCAAGCCAAACCAAACGGTAGCAGCAATTTTATTATTTTCAATGAGCGCACTGAATTTGATTTTTGAATTACCCATGGTTGAATGATTGACCATATTGTTTAATCACATTCAGTAATTCCAAAACGCCTTCTTTCGTATTGGCCGTTGTCTGAACGAATGAAGTTTTTTTATTATCCACTGCCCTATCTGCTAGGGATTGCTTCAAATGATTGGCAAACTTTTCTGCTTCTGGTCGATCCGATTTATTCACCACATAAATATTAGCCACTTCAAATAAGCCTGATTTCATCATTTGAATTTCATCTCCAGCTTCCGGCACCAATACCAACACCGTTGGATAAGCAATTTTTGCAACCTGCACTTCGGATTGCCCAACACCTACTGTTTCTAATATGACGTAATCAAATCCCGCCGATTGTAAGAGCAATACCATTTGGTCAATGCTTTTAATGAGTCCGCCTAAATGCCCTCTAGTAGCCAAAGATCTTATAAAGACAGCCGGGTGTAAATACCATTCTCGCATTCTAATTCTATCTCCTAATAGCGCGCCTTCATGAATGACGGAACTTGGATCCACCGAAAGCACCGCAACTCTTTTTTCTTCTTTTACCATCTCCCCTACTAAGGATGCGATCAATGTGCTTTTACCTGCGCCAGGAGGACCTGTAAATCCTACTACAGGCACTTTGCCAGCAGTTAACCCTGCTATAAATATAGCTGTTCCTGCCGCGTTATTTTCAATATGCGAAATTGCTTTTGACAAAAAAAGAAAATCTCCTTTTTTGACGCCATCCATAATATCTTGAATTGCGTATAACATTAAGATCTAATAATTTGGTGATTTCTAAAATCAAATGGCCTCATCCCAGTCCACTTTTCAAAGTAATATAAAATTCTATTTTTAAAAGAGAATTTCTTTTTAGAAATGTCTAAATCAATGACCCAATTTTTTCTTTGAATACGATCCAACATCACATTAGGATGCGTATCAGTAAATTTTTCTAAGGAATCAAATCCGGAAAAATCATAATAATCTGGACTAGCATTGATGGCCGACATTTTAGTATCGTCATTCCAAAAAGCAGCGCTCTCTTTTTGTTTTTTACGCATTTGTGCTGGACTCTTTACCCAA
This sequence comes from uncultured Bacteroidota bacterium, assembly GCA_903862505.1. Taxonomy (GTDB): domain Bacteria; phylum Bacteroidota; class Bacteroidia; order Chitinophagales; family Chitinophagaceae; genus Sediminibacterium. The sequence goes on along the minus strand of CAIOYQ010000114.1, from coordinate 7,659 downwards.
CCATAATGATAAATGCTAGCATCAATCGCTGCTACAGGTAATTTGGACCTGCCAATTCTAAAACCTTGTGCATCCTTATAAGCACTGATGGCCTTATTATTTCTTATGATGCGCGTTTCATGTGCATACCATTTTCTGCTATCTCCTACATAATCATAGGTGCCGAAAAAGTGCTTATAACGAAACAACAAACCTTGCACTGCTTCGTCCTTTGCATACTTTTCACAGGCTGTTAAAATATTGGAATGATATTTTTCATGTACTACTTCATCTCCTTGAATATAAAAAGCCCAAGTAAAAGAATCGTCTATCAATTGAAAAGCTTTATTGGTTTCAACGGCAAGTACCGAGCCCCCTTTTCTTAAATTTTTATCCCAAACTGAATGATGAATTTTTATTTTTGGATCACCAATAGACTCGATCAATGCGATGGTTTCGTCGTTGGAGTCGCCAATTAAAACAATCATTTCATCCACTACGGGTAAAATAGATTTAATCGCCTCCAAGATGGGAAAATCATTGGTCACTGCATTTTTTATAATCGTAAATCCGGCAATCTTCATGTCCTTTTCATTTGTTCTTCAAATAACCGAAATCTTTTTCAACTTGCCTATTGTTTTAAGCAAAGTTTGCAACAAAGGGTTTAAATTTGAGCTTAGTAAAAATATATGTCTATCACCATTTGTTTTGATTTTGGAAATACCCGATTAAAAGCAGCCATTTTTAAAGAAAATGAGTTGTTGGAAATTGCTATACTTTCCAAAGGCGATGAAGCGGAAGTAGCGGAGTTGATTCTTAAATGGAGCCCGAAAAAGTCCATTTTATCCTCTGTAATTCATCATGACAAAGGCATAGAAACCCTTTTATCAGCAAAGACCTCCTTCCATTTACTAGGCCCTAGCTCTGTTATCAATTTTACCAGTCCAGTGGGGAAGCCCGAAACCATTGGGGCAGACCGCCTAGCCATTATTGCTGCAGCAGTGGACAAATTCCCGCAACAGCATAGCTTAGCCATTTCCTTAGGCACCTGTATCACCTACAATTTTGTCAATAATCAACATCAGTTTTTGGGAGGCAGTATCTCTCCAGGGATGCAAATGCGCTTTAAGGCCATGCATGAGCAAACGGCCCTTTTACCCCTGATTACCCCCTCTTCCGAGTTCACTTTAGTGGGTTATGATACCAAAACCAACCTATTAAGTGGGGTGATTTTAGGAATTGCAGCCGAAATTGACGGTATTATTGGGGCTTATGAACAAAAATATGCCAAATTTAACGTGCTATTAACCGGTGGAGACATTTGTTATTTTGCGCCTCACTTAAAAAAGAGGATATTTGCCGACCAAAATTTACTATTTAAAGGACTTTATGCTATTTGTGAAAAAAATACTTAGGCTCATACCCTCAATCGTTTTAGTTTGTTCTCTATTACCTGCTAAAGCTCAAATTAATTCTCCGTTTTCTAGATATGGATTAGGTAACGAGGTTTTTAATAGTCAAAATGCAACCAGTCAAGCTTTAGGCGGATTTACAGCTGCCTATACTTCTAGTATGAATGGAAGTTTTGGACAATCTCTCAATTTTAATAACCCTGCTTCTTACGCTAGTTTATACATGACTACATTTGATCTTGGCATGAATTTGACAAGTAATATCCTAAGAAGTCAATCACCGGTTTCTAAATTTAACTCTAACTATTTTGTACCTAACTATTTAGCAGTAGGCTTACCGATTGATAAAAAGAGAAAAATAGGGATGGCCTTTGGTTTAAGACCAATCACACAAATCAATTACTCTATTGATGAATTAAAAACATTATCAGCTGGAGATTCTTTATTCAATAATTATATAGGACAAGGTGGATTAAACCAAGCCTTTTTTGGTGCAGCAAAATCTTGGAAGCGCTTTAGCGTTGGATTTAATACGGGCTATAATTTTGGTAAAAAGAAAATTAATAACATAAAATCATTTGTCTACAATACCGACTCTACGAATTATTATCAATCTATTGCTAGCACCAATACATTATTTGGAGGATTTTTTATGCAATTAGGCGTATTAGGAGATGTTACTTTAAAAACCGTTCAGCATAAAGCAGCGACCGATAAAACAGAATATACATTAAGTTATGGTGGTACTGCAACCTTAAAACAAAGTTTATCAGGCAAACAAGATGTACTTAGATCTACTGGATCCTATACCACAGGGACCGAAACAAATTTAGATACGGTTTCTTTAGTATCTAACACTGCAGGTAAAATTAATTTACCTGCAAAGTATACGGCCGGTATTGCATTTCATAAAAAAGAAATTAGCAACAACGGTATCTTTGATCAATGGGTGATAGGACTGGAATATGATAGAGCGAATTGGAAAAATAATTATAGTTTTTATGGACAAAGCGACATGTTGTCTGACGCTTATATGACAAGGTTATGTGTTCAATTTTGTCCAAATGCATTAGATTTTGAAAACTATTGGTCAACCGTTACTTACCGAGCAGGATTCAATACTGGTAAAGATTATATCAATATCGATCAAAATGGCTTGAAAGTAACCAGCTTTTCAATTGGCGCAGGATTTCCAATTAGAAAGTATCGCTCCTATGACTATCAATTTTCTGTATTGAATATGGCCTTGCAATATGGTAAAAGAGGAAGTAGCTTAAATAGTTATCAAGAGAACTTTTTTCAATTTACATTTGGATATAGTTTAAGTGATATTTGGTTCAACAAACGTAAATATGATTAATTCTTATTTTCATAATAAATATATTACGGCAGTTACCTTTCTATGTAGCTGCTTTTTTATGGCTTCTTGTGAAAACAATATCAACGAGGTGAAAGCAATGGGCAATAACAAAGGAGGCATTGATATTGGCAAAGATGTTGCCATTTACATGAGTGATGGCGGAAGAATGACTGCTAAAATGATGGCGCCCGTTATGAAAAAGTACCTACTAGATAGTGGTCAGATGGTTGAGTTTCCGAATACCATCAACGTTGATTTTTATAAGGATAGTGCAATCGTGAATAGCAAAATGAGCGCCAATTATGCTAAATACATTCAAGAGGAAAATTTGTTTTTTTTAAAGGGGGACGTTATTGTTTATACTACCCAAGGCGATACTTTATGGTGTAAGGAAATGTATTGGGACCAGAAAACAAATAAATTTCATACGGACAAAGAAGTGGTGGTAAAACAACATAACCCCATTTCTAAGGTATATGGGCTAGGATTTGAAGCCAATCAGGACTTAACAGATATTAAAATTTTTAAGCCACAATCCAATAGCTTTGCAATTATATCGGATACGACTGGATTATAAGAATAATATTCATATTTATGATTTTTGCCATCATCGCTTCTTTAATTTTAATAGGTTTTTTCTCAGGCTATGAGATAGGGTTTGTTAGTGCCAACAGATTAAGCCTAGAATTAAAAAAGAAAAACGGAGATCCCGCAGGAAAAATAATTGCTAAATTTTTGCTAGCACCTACTCAATTTATTGGTACCTGTTTAATTGGACTTAATATTTCCTTAGTAATATTTGGTATTTTATTTGAACAATTATTAGATAAATTTATTTGGCCGGAAAACTTAGATGGTTATGCAATGTTATTAGGAAACACGGTGCTTTCTACCTTGGTTATTTTAGTTATTGGCGAACTTATTCCTAAGGCTATTTTCAAAGCCAGGGCTAGCACCATGATTACAAAGTTTGCTTTTATTGCGCAGTTTTTTCATGTACTTTTTAGCCCACTTACCAAAGTATTAGTAAGTGTCGCTCAATGGGTGGTAAGTAATTTATTTCAGGTTAAAGTAGTGAATAAAAAAGAGGCATTTTCAAAAGTAGACTTAGCCCATTTTGTACAACAAAGCATTGAGCATCCCGAGCAACAGGAGTTAAATAAAGACTTGTTTGAAAACGCATTAAGTTTACCTGATATAAAAATTAGAGAATGCTTGGTGCCCAGAACAGAAATCATTGGTGTTGAATTAAATACAACCATTGAGGACTTAAAGGCCACTTTTGTAGAAACAAAACTGAGTAAACTAATTGTATACGATGATACCTTAGATACCATTGTGGGTTATGTACATCAGTTGGACTTATTTCAAAAACCAAAAAATATTGCTGCTATCATACACCCTATTTTATTGGTGCCAGAAAGCATGAATGCGGCAGATTTAATAAACTTGTTTTCTAAGAAGCGAAAAAGTATTGCCTGGGTAGTGGACGAATTTGGAGGTACCGCAGGTATCGTAACCATGGAGGATGTGTTAGAGGAGATTTTTGGAGAAATTGATGACGAATACGATGAACAGGAGTTTATTGAAAAGAAACTTTCTGACAAGGATTTTATTTTTAGTGGACGACTTGAATTGGATTATCTGACCGAAAAATATGGCATTGATTTTGGGGCCGAAAACTCCGAAACATTAAGCGGATATTTAATACATCACCACGAGGCCATTCCCAAGGTGAAAACCTTAATTACTTTAGCCCATTTTGACGCTGAAGTATTGGCTGTAAGCGATACTAGGATTGAGAAAGTGAAGATAAAGATTCGCTAAAACTATTTTAAGTAAATGACTTCCCTTTTTGCCTGATAAGCCTTAACTTTAGCCTTCATTGAATTCATAACATGGCAATATTTGATAGATTTAAAAAGAGTAAAGATGCAGAGATGTCATTTATTGATCATCTTGAAATTTTAAGAGGCACTATTGTCAGATCGCTATCTTCTATTTTAATAGCAGCACTTGTACTTTTTATATACCGAGACTGGATTATGGATAATGTGATAACGGGTCCATTAGATCCAAACTTTATCACCTATCGTGCTTTTTGTAACTTAAGTCATTGGTTAAATTTAGGCGATTCCTTGTGCATGCCACCTGTAAAAACACAATTGCAAAGTACCACCTTTGGTGGTCAGTTTTTAAGTGCCATTAGTATGGCTATGGTGGGTGGAATTATTATTGCTTTCCCATTTGTATTTTGGCAAATTTGGAACTTTATAAAACCAGCTTTAAAAGAGAAAGAAGTAAAAAATACAAGGTTTGCTATTTTCTGGGTTTCCTTCTTTTTCTTTACGGGCGCTGCATTTGGTTTTTTTGTTTTAGGCCCATTCACCTTTAATTTCTTAGCCAGCTTTCAATTAGGTACAAAAAATATTATTACCACTACGCCTACTTTTTCTGACTACTTAGATAATTTAACCAATTTGATATTAGGTTGTGGTATTGCATTTGAAATGCCTGTGATTGTATTTTTACTTACTAAAGTGGGTATTATTACCCCTAAGTTTTTATCTGCCAAAAGGAAGTATGCAGTAGTCGTTATTTTAGTAGTGTCTGCATTCATTACACCAAGTCCGGACTGGTATAGTCAAACAATTGTATTTATTCCATTATATACTTTATTTGAGTTTAGTATTTTTGTTTCAAGATGGGCCTATAAATCAATGCAGGTAGAAGATGAAGAGTGGGATTAAGAGATCGCTTATTAAATTATAAATAGTTTAAACTAAATTACAGTATGTCATTTGTATTTGATACTTCAAAACCCATTGCAATCGGTGCGGACCATGCAGGCGTAGATTATAAAGCTCAGGTGAAAACTTGGCTAGAAACTAAAGGCTATACCGTAAAAGACTTCGGCACCTATAATGCCGATTCTGTTGACTATCCCGATTTCGCACATCCTACCGCAACAAGTGTAGAAACGGGGGAAGCTGCTTTCGGTATTTTGTTTTGTGGGAGCGCCAATGGCGTAGCTATGACAGCTAATAAACACGAAGGCATAAGAGCTGGCTTGTGTTGGTTATCAGAAGTGGCAGAACTAACCCGCTTGCACAATGACGCCAATATGATTTGTATACCTGCAAGATTTGTAAGTATAGAGGCTGCTAAAGAAATGATTGAAAAATTTATGACTACCGCATTTGAAGGAGGTAGACATCAAAATAGGGTGAGTAAAATAAGTTGTTCGTAAGACATTCATTAAACCGTTTTAAAAAATCAATTACATGAAGAAATTAATTTGGATCTTATCGCTTTTAATAAGCGTTGTTTCTTTTGCACAAAAAGGAAAAGAGCTTACTAAATTCAGTACGGTGATTACAGCAGAAGCTTTAAAAGAAAAGCTCTTCGTAATTGCGAGTGCCGAAATGGAAGGCCGTGAAACAGCAAGCCCTGGTCAAAAGAGAGCAGCTGCTTATATTGAGTCTGAATTTAAAAGAATGGGGTTACAACCAGGCAATGGGGATAGCTACCAACAAACCTACCCTGTTTACCAAGACAACTTAACTGCAAAAGCAATTTTTGTAAATGGTACCAATTTTGAATGGGATAAGGATTTTACTTTTTCTCTACAAACCATTTCTAATGGAAAATGGGATTACTCAAATGTGGTATTTGCAGGCTACGGAATAGTAGATGACGCAAAAGGCGTCAATGATTATGCAGGCTTAGACGTAAAAGGAAAATTAGTAGTCATCCTTGAAGGCACAAGTGAAGGCATGCCTACAATGGGGCAAGGTGGTAACCGTGCATTTAATGCAAATCCTGCTTCACCAATGGCTAAAATGCGCGCAGCGAGTACAAAAGGAGCTGCAGGTTTATTAATTGTTTCAGCAGGATTCCCACGCAAAACACCAACGGAAACAAAAGGAAACATGTACTTAAAAAAGAACGATGCTACAGGATTCTTAATGGCTAATATTTCTACTAGTATTGCCAATGCCCTTTTAGGAAAATCAGGCGCCTCTGTGAGTGCGTTAGGATCCGTTGCAAAAGGAGATTACAATGTGGATGTAACTTTAGTGGCAACAAAGAAAACCGATAATTTAGAAAGCAGTAATGTAATTGCTATTTTACCAGGTACTGATAAAAAAGACGAGTATTTATTTTTAACTGGACACTATGACCATTTAGGCAAAAGAGGCAATGTGATTTGGTATGGTGCCGACGATGATGGTTCAGGTACAGTAGGTGTAATGCAAATGGCAGAAGCATTTGCAGCGGCTGCAAAAAAAGGTAAAAGCCCAAGACGTACCATTGTATTTATGACAGTGAGTGGAGAAGAGAAGGGCTTATGGGGTTCTCAATACTATTCTGAGCATCCAATATTTCCATTGGAAAAAACCACGGCTGACTTAAACACCGACATGATTGGTCGCGTAGACACTGAGCGGACTACTGCCGATTCATTAAACTATATATATGTAATTGGTCATGATAAATTAAGCTCCGACTTACCTATCATTAACGAAGCAGCGAATAAGAAGTCAAGTAATATTACATTGGATTACAAATACGATGATCCTAATGATAAGAATATGATTTATTATAGAAGCGACCATTATAACTTTGCAAGAAAGGGCGTTCCTGTTTTATTCTTCTATGACGGTATGTTATTGGCAGATTACCACAAGCCAACAGATACCATTGAGAAAATCAATTTTGAATTAATGCAAAAGAGAACTGTAATGGTTTATCATACTGCATGCGAAATTGCCAATAGAGACGAAATGTTAAAAAGAGATATTCCTTTAAACATGCCTGCACGATAAGCAGACGCGATAGCGTCTGATGTGTAGAAAACTAGATGTCTGATTAAATAAAAAAGCCCTTAATAAAATTTAAGGGCTT
>CAIOYQ010000113.1 GCA_903862505.1 uncultured Bacteroidota bacterium | reverse complement strand
CCCTTCTCTGCCAAAGATTATTATCAGTTGTATGGCTTCTTTAATATCAGTAAAGAAAAAGGATATGAGGGAGATGTAAGTGTCTCCACACCTGCAAAAACGCCTAAACTTTATATTAGTGCCGAGGATAGAAAAAAATTATTAACCTATATCAATACAAAGGATACCAATACAATGGAAGTATCTGTGATGGGTGATACCATCAGGCCTACCTATCTTTTAAGTAGGGGCCGTTATGATGTTCCAGCAGAGGAAGTAAAACCTGCGGCCTTAAATTCAGTGATGCCTTTTGATACGAGCAAGTTTGAAAGGAACCGATTGGGATTGGCGAAATGGACAGTAGATAAAAAGAATCCGTTGACTGCAAGAGTATTTGTGAATTTTATTTGGCAGGATATTTTTGGAAAGGGTTTAGTAAAAACCTCCGGTGATTTTGGATTACAGGGCGAACTCCCTACCCACCCCGAATTGTTAGATTGGTTGGCCGTGGATTTTATGGAACACAATTGGGACGTAAAATATTTGGTTAAAAAAATAATGTCTAGTGCTACCTATACGCAGTCAAGTACTATTGAAAAAGATGATTTAGAGAAAGATCCTGATAATAGTTATTACTCAAGGTCCCCGCGCATTCGTTTGAAAGCAGAATTTATTCGGGACTGGGTATTAAGTACCAGTGGCCTATTAAATAATACCATTGGAGGGCCTAGTGTTAAACCTTATCAGCCAAAAGGCGTATGGGAAAGTACCACTTCGGGTCGTGGTCAACTAGCGGCGTATAAACAGGACCATGGGGAGGCATTGTATCGCAGAGGCATGTATACTTTTATTAAATTAACGGCACCTCCACCAAGTATGATGATGTTTGATGCAAGCAATCGAGATCAGTGTGAGGCAAAAAGAACCAGCACCAATACTCCTTTACAAGCATTGAATATGCTAAACGACCCTACTGTTTTAGAAGCTTCTAGGGTCTTGGCACAAAAATTAAGTAGTGAAACAGGAACCGTGGAAGATAAAATACAAAAAGCATTTGAGCTCATCTTAATTAGAAAACCAAAGTCATCTGAAAAAGATAAGCTAGTGGGCTATTATCAAAATCAAGAAACTTATTTTAAAACCAATAAGGCACTGATACAAAAAACATTATCAACAGGAGAATATAAGACGGAACAAAAAGATAAAAACGAATTAGAAGCGGCAGCGCTTATGAAAGTTTGTTTACTATTATATAATTTGGAAGAGACCATTACTAAATCGTAGCGCATGAAAGAATTTATTGAACACGGGTTAAATCAAAATAGACGAAAGTTTTTATCTAAGCTAAGTTTAGGTTTGGGTGGTATGGCATTGGGTTCCTTAATGATCCCTGGCATATTTGATGCGAGCAACGAAGACGAATTATTTAATAATGTACTTCCGCATTTTGCACCCAAGGCAAAACGAATTATTTATTTATTTCAAAACGGAGCGCCTTCACAATTGGACTTATTTGATTATAAACCCATGCTACAACAAAT
>CAIOYQ010000112.1 GCA_903862505.1 uncultured Bacteroidota bacterium | reverse complement strand
CTGTCATAAATGATTTATCAACGAAACCTAATTGTCCTTTCTTTGTTGTTTTCGAGTTGTCTACATAATGACCTCTTTTTTCAGGATTGGTCGACAATTCTCCAATCAATACAATACGATCGTCTATTGCAGTATTCTCTTGTACTAATCCGTGTGCATCCAATTTACTGTAATCGAACCCATCTTTGATTCCACTTACGTTCGGTTTTGTCTCAATATTTGAAAAAAATGTATCTGCTGTTGAACCAGCAACTTTAGAACTCTCCTCTCTGGCTTCATAAGTGGTATAATAAGTTGTTCTAAACAAACCTCTTTTTATGGAACCCTCGTTAATCAAAATAGCGTCTTCTACGTTGTATCCCGTATATGACATAATTGCGACAATAGCGTTTACACCATAAGGCTGTTCTTCACGATTAATGTACTCTAGGTAACGAGATTTAATTAAAGGTGTCTGTCCGTAATTTAAGGTAACACCCATTTTATCCATTCTCATTTGAAAATTGGAGTGATATACTGAAACAGCTTGCCTACTTTGGCCACAAGAGAAACAATTTCTAGGAAACTGATTTGCCTCTGGATAAATAATCGAGTTGCCCATTACACCAAATATTAATGATGGATCTATCTCGCAATGTGTGAAATATTTGTTTGTTTTAAGGTCAGCAGGTTTCGTTGAAATTAACGCACTCTCTTCTTCAGCCGTATCTAAATAGTCAATAATGGCTCTGTTCTTTTCGAACATTTCTAGTAATCCATCCAATGTTTTATACTCTGGATATAGTTCATTCACATCATATAATATATTGTTACGTATATTGAATTTTTCATCGTGCTTCTTTTCAAAACCAGAAATCGCCTGAGTCCATGTATATTTTCGCGAATCAATAATATCTTTTATTGTTCCATGATCATATGATATTTTCCCATAAAATACTTTCCCATTATCTTCCATTTTCATATCTCTGTAAAAAATCGGCCTTGTTAAACGACCGTTATCTGTATAGATGTAAATGATGTTCATCTCATAACTAAAAGAAATACTCGTGTAAACTGGTATTATTCCGTTGCGTCTAAACAATTTTAGAGTATTTGTCGTTTGAATTGGATTATCTAAAACACCTATCCAATTACCATTTACAAAAACCTTGGTACTTTGTGCTAATATTGACGGGCTACATTCATTTAATATCTTTAATGATGTGTTTGCACGTAACCATTTTATAATTGGATATGACGAGAATCCATTCGTTATTGCTGTCGTAATGGACAAATGCTTATGTAACCCAATATTACCACCATCTGGTGTATCTACTGGATCAATTAATCCCCATTGCGTACTATGTAATAAATGCGGACCAACTATTTTAGCGGTTGGGTCTAATGGTAAATTTATCTTTCTTAAATGGGATATATGTGTAAACCATGACAAACGGTTTAAATCCTGGACAAGACCTAATCGTTTTGTGTTTGAGTCAGACCCCCAATTACCCTTAAACCCTTTTTTAAACCCATCTTCGACCATTCTATCCTTGAAAATTTCCTTCAAGTTGTCTTCAATCAAACTAACAAAATTCTCTCTATATTTGCCAGGTTGATAATAAAACGTCTTGTCAATGTTTAAAAATATTCTGCTTTTTTGAATTAAATAATATTCACGAAATAAATCGTAAATTAGACTTCCAGATGTTTCAATGCGTTTGAACTTAAAATTATCACGGTCCGTCGGTGCTTCTCTCCCCATAAACACTCGCAGTAATTTGTTTACCATGAACCCAATAAAATATGCCTTATTCAGATAATTATCTTCTCCTATGTGCGGTAAAAAATAGTTCATCAATATATCTTGAACTGCTGTAACTGTTTGCCTCTTTGTGAATTTTGATATGAATTCTAAGGCGATTTGTTGTGTAAAAATTGTGTTTGCATCATGGATGGATGGAATAAACAAGTCGACCATATTAGAATTAGCTTCAAGATCCAAATGACAATATTCTATAATTGAT
>CAIOYQ010000111.1 GCA_903862505.1 uncultured Bacteroidota bacterium | reverse complement strand
AATTTCTGTTGCTTAAGTTGTATATTAATTTTTATTTATATATTATTAATATCCTTCTAAATAATGAGTTGGTATTTGTGGTTGATCTACTTTATGCACTAGCTGAAGATGCGAATACGCTTGTAATTAAATTAAAAAAAGATCAGATACTTAAAATAGGTATCTGATCTTTTTAAATTTAATGCCTTAAAATTTGTAAAGTACTTTTAGGCCTAAAATATTAATATTACTACTGCTTTTTTCAATTGAAATAGAAGTATAGTGAGCAACTAGGTCAACTTTCTCCAAACTATAACCTAGTTGAGGGCTAAATGCAAACCCACCAATGCCGTCTCCACCTGAAACAGATAATCTACCATAACCAATACCTAAACCTGGCTTAAAATTACCAGACTTATAGTTTACGCCTACTAATACTGGGATCACTCCCCATGAAGAACCACTTTCACTATAAGAATTGTATCCAGTATGCAAGAATCCTTCAAAGCTTTCATTTAAATCCTTTTTTGCTACTAAATCTAATCCAAAACCTGTTGCTGAATTTCCACCAACACTGTAAGAAGAGATGCCACCTCCAAGGCTAAATTTAACATTTGAAGCTTGAGCATTCGCTGCAACTGCAAATACAGTGGTCATGAAGCAAAGCATAAATAATTTCTTCATTTTCATAATAATTTGTTTTAGAATTCCTACTCATATGGCTTTTCGGAAACGCCCCGTTTTTAGATTGGTTGCTGGACTCCACTTACATATTATAAATGTAGTATATTAAATTCAAAATATTTATTTAAATTATTATATGAAAATAGCTACGGCTTCTATGAATCAGCCCCAGTTTTTTACTCATTCTTCCCCAATTCCACATACCCCCCCCAACTTGTTTAAGAACCAATATTGACCTATCTTTCGCCCAAACATAGCGAGGTAGAGCAGCGGTAGCTTGTTGGACTCACAATGATCTTATTTAATATGTTATTTTCTTTTAAGATATTGATAATAAACCACTTGAATTAATTTTTAGGTGGTTTTCATTGCATGAATAGGCCTTTAGAAAGAACGGCTATTTAATATAGTTTATTTTAACAAAAATAAGATATGGAAATTTTAATGGTTCGACCTTATCAATTTTATTTTAATCAGCAAACAGCTTCGAATAATTTTTTTCAATCCAATATTAATATTGAAAATGCCAATGAATTAGCCATTGCTGAATTTGATGCTATGGTGGAGAAATTACGTGCACATCAAATTAAAGTCAAAGTGGTTCAAGACACGCAAAACCCTTCAACTCCTGATTCTATTTTTCCCAATAATTGGATTTCTACCCATGCTGATGGAACCATTTGTTTGTATCCCATGTTTGCAGAAAATAGAAGAGCGGAAAGAAAATCAACGGTGATAGAATTTTTACATACTAATTTTACAATTAAAAATGTACTTGATTTAACTCATTTTGAAAAAGAAGGAAAATTTTTAGAAGGCACGGGAAGTATGGTGCTAGATCACCAACATAAAATAGCCTATGGTTGTTTATCTGAAAGATTAGATAAAGAGGCTTTTGCCTTCTGGTGCGATAAAATGCAGTTCAAACCTATTGGTTTTAAAGCAGTAGATGTTAAAGCTCAACCCATTTATCATACCAATGTAATGATGTGCATTGGCGCTCAATTTGTGGTAATTTGTTTAGAGAGTATTCCCAATGAACAAGAAAAACAAATGCTACTAGATAGCTTTTTACAAACTCATAAACAAGTCATTGACATTAGCCAAGATCAACTAAATCATTTTGCTGGTAATATGTTACAAGTATTCGACATAGTTGAAAAGCCTTATTTAATTATGTCTGAACAAGCCTATACTTCGCTAAATGCAGCACAGCTAAAAAGCTTAGAAAAATACAATCCCTTAATTCCCATAGCGATCCCTACCATTGAATACTTAGGGGGTGGAAGTACACGCTGTATGATGGCTGAAATACATTTAATAAAAGCTTTTTCTTAGTGCTCCAGATTGTGGTTTACCTATAGGTAATTTAACTAGTAAGGTATTTACCAATTTTTATATGAATAGTTTAGATCATTTTATTATGTATGATCTGTTTTTTTGGTGGAACATAAGTTTGGGGTTAAAAAGTGAGGATTTGATTTTAATGATACTGCGCTAGATAATGATCTAAAGAAACACTCCATAACCCCAAAATAACCCCTTTCTGCGCTAGTTTCAATTTGATAGGCATAAACTTGGTCAAGAAGCAATAAACGCCTATCTTTGCCGTCCAAACATCGCGAGGTAGAGCAGCGGTAGCTCGTCGGGCTCATAACCCGAAGGTCGGAGGTTCGATCCCTTCCCTCGCAACATCATCCCGCTCCCGATTCCTATCGAGAGCGGATTTTTTTTGTATT
>CAIOYQ010000110.1 GCA_903862505.1 uncultured Bacteroidota bacterium | reverse complement strand
ATTTAACAAAGAAGCATACACCGTGGTTATAACTCTCCCGCCAGGATGTCTGTCCGGTTTGCTAAAAGTATGTACCTGCTCTAAAAAAACATTATTCATACCGGTCCTTTCCTTTAAAACCCGATTGGCAGCGGTATCTAAATCCTCATGCGTATGAACATTGTCCCCTAAAAGGGATAATTTATTGTGAAATTGGGCTAAGTCACTTTTAATCAATAAAACCTTCAAAGAGTTCTCATCAAACCCAAAAATTACACAATCTACCGTCAAAGGGACGGTTGGATAGGTGCCTACTAAGGCTATAGCATCTTTATCTTCTGTCATAATCTTTCAAAATAAAAGCAATCGAATGCCAAAATACGAAATAAAAGAATAAAACTATTTGTATTTTAGCAGACATTTAAAAACATGTATACAAAAGCTGAAATATCGAGCCTCCAAACCCTTACAAAAGCGTTCATAGAGCACCCGCAAAATATAGAATTAAGCGCCCTCAGAAAACTACTAAAGTTTCACGAATATCAATATTATGTAGTTGCAGAGCCATTGATAAGTGACTATGAATATGATCTGCTATATCAGCAATTATTAAATCTGGAAGCCGCTAGTCCCCATTTAATTGTGCTCGATTCCCCTACTCAGCGTGTTGGCAACAGCTTAAATAATAATTTTGAAACCGTAGCGCATTTAGTGCCCATGTTAAGCTTGGAAAACAGCTATAATGCGGAGGACTTAAATGACTTTGATCGTAAAGCACGCGAAGGCGCACAACTAGACAATATTACCTACTGTGTAGAACCCAAATTTGATGGTGCCAGTATTTCATTAGTTTACGAAAACGATATGTTAGTGCGCGCCTGTACAAGAGGCGACGGTGTTGCGGGGGAAGAAATTACACAGAACATAAAACAAATTAGATCTATTCCATTAAGCATTCCACTTTCTGAATACGGTATACAGCAAATGGAAATCAGGGGTGAGGTAATTATGAGTAAAAAATCTTTTGCCGATTTTAATGAAAAATTAAAAGTAAAGCAATTGGCTCCGCTCGCCAACCCAAGGAATGCGGCGGCTGGAAGTTTAAGAATGAAAGACCCCAAAGAAGTAGCAGAAAGAAATTTAGACGCCTTTATTTATCATATTAGCTATTTTATTTTAGCGCCTAAAGCGCAGACACCCGAATTGTTAAAAACACATAGTGGCTCCTTAGAACTCTTATGGAATATGGGTTTCAGGTCACCTCAAAAAGAAAAGAAAGTCATTTCAAATATTCAAGGGGTGATGGATTTTTGTACGCAGTTTGAAATGGAACGCGATACCCTTCCCTATGAAATTGATGGCTTAGTAATTAAGATTAATGATTTTGCATTGCAAGAAAAATTAGGCATGACCTCGCATCATCCAAGATGGGCGATTGCTTATAAATTTAAAGCAAGGCAAGCAACCACCATTTTAGAAAATGTAGAATTTCAAGTAGGGCGCACTGGTGCCGTTACCCCGGTTGCAAAATTAAAAGCAGTGGCGATTGGCGGCGTAACCGTTTCTAGTATTTCTATGCACAATGAAGAATACATTAGAGAAAAAGATTTAAGATTAGGCGACACTGTAATTATTGAAAGAGCCGGGGATGTAATTCCGCAAATTGTACAATCCATTCCTGCTTTAAGAAAAGGTACAGAGACCATTATTGAATTTCCTACTAGTTGTCCTGTTTGTAACTACGCATTAGAGAAGGAAGAAACAGAAGCGGTTTGGCGTTGCAATAGTCCTGAATGCACGGCTCAAGTTGTGGAGCGGATGATACACTTTGTGAGTAAGGATGCCATGGATATTAAAAGTTTTGGGGATGCAAATATTCGAAAGTTGTATGAAATGGGATTGTTAAAAAATATTCCACAGATTTATAATTTAGATTTTGAAGTCATTGGAAAATTAGAAGGCTTTGGCAAAAAAAGTGTAGACAATTTAAAGACTGCTATTGAAGCCTCTAAAACACAACCTTTATACCGCTTAATTTATGCATTGGGCATTCGCTTCGTTGGCGAAACCACCGCTAAAACGATTGCGTCTCCTATTCACCATATTTTAGATTTAGAAAATTTAACCGAGGAGCAATTGCAATCCTTTGAAGATGTGGGCGTAAAAGTAGCTATGAGTATTTTCCATTATTTCCATGAGGAAAAAAATATTATACTTATTAAAGAGTTAGAAGCACTTGGATTAAACATGATACAAACCAATGCCACCGCCGTGGATGGAAATTTATCTGGGCTTAATTTTTTATTTACGGGCACCCTTACTCAACTAAAGCGCTCCGAAGCCGAAGCCATGGTGGAAGCGCGTGGTGGACATATTGTAAGTGGCGTAAGTAGCAAATTAAACTATTTAGTGGTTGGGGAAGAAGCAGGAAGTAAATTAGAAAAGGCCAAAAAAATAGTTACCATTAAAATTATATCAGAAGCAGATTTTGTAGACTTGATTAACAAATAAGAAGCCAACTACATTTTTGATTCTGAACTTTGAGTCATAGCGTAAAGAAAAATATAAATTAGAACGTTAATAAAGTCTGCATGTCTGAGCACGAAGTGCGAGTTCAGACTTTTAGTTCTTATTTATATTTTTTAGCGGCCATGACGATAGAGAAGAATAAAATGCATTTGGCTTCTTAAAAAAGTGAATAGACTTAAATAATCCCTTGAGCAGCCAAGTACTCCGCAATTTGAACTGCATTGGTTGCAGCGCCTTTGCGCAAGTTGTCACTCACAATCCACATATTCAAGGTTTTAGCTTGTGTTTCGTCTCTACGTAAACGACCAACAAACACTTCGTCTTTCTCATGTGCCCATAAAGGCATTGGATAAAACTGAGCAGCATCGTCCTGTTGAACTACCACTCCAGGAGCGACTGCTAATACCCCAATTAATTCTTGTAAATCAAACTCATTTTCAAATTCAACATTTACACTTTCACTATGTCCTCCCATTACTGGAATACGGACCGTAGTAGCTGTTACTTTGATTGCATCGTCCTGCATAATTTTGCAAGTTTCTTTTACCATTTTCAGTTCCTCTTTGGTATAGCCATTTTCTAAGAAAACATCAATCTGAGGAATGACATTTAAATCAATCTGGTATTTATAGGCCATATCTTCTGAAGTTAATTTATTGCCTGCTCGCTCATTCATTAATTGATCCACTGCTTGCTTTCCTGTGCCTGTTACACTTTGGTAAGTACTCACCACTACTCTTTTAATTTTATATTTTGCATGCAAAGGTTGTAATGCCACTACCATTTGAATAGTAGAACAGTTTGGATTGGCAATAATCATATCCTCGGCAGTCAATACATTTGCATTCACTTCCGGCACGACTAATTTTTTAGTAGGATCCATTCTCCAAGCCGAGGAATTATCAATAACACGAATGCCTGCTTCCGCAAACTTTGGCGCCCATTCGGTAGAAGTGCTACCTCCTGCGGAAAAAATAGCCACCGCTGGCCTAGCAGCAATGCCTTCTTCCATGCCTACTACTTTATATGCCTTGCCCTTATACATGACTTCCTTGCCTACAGATCGCGCTGATGCTACTGGAATTAATTCTGTTATGGGAAAATTTCTTTCTGTTAATACTTGTAACATTTTTGTGCCTACTAGCCCTGTGGCGCCTACAACTGCAACTTTCATTTTTTTACTTTTTACTTTATTATCATGCTTGTCGAAAAAGAAAAAAGCCTTCCATTTTATTGGAAGGCTTCTGAGTATATTTATTCGCATACTAACAATCAGACCTTCCGCTTAGCGTGGTTTTTTAATTTGTTTTGTATGTTTATTTTTCATCATTGTTGTTCAAAATTAATTGGATAGAATCACTTCACCAAATTAAACTAATTTAATATCAAAGTTTACTAAAGAAACAAACGATTGTACGCGTTCTTTTATTTCTTCCATGTTAATTTCAGTTAATCGTTGTGTGCCAAATTTCTCAACACAGAAACTAGCCATAGCGCTACCTAAAATAATTGCTGACTTCATATTTTCAAATGAGAAATCCTTGGTCCTTGCCAAATGTGCTACAAAGCCACCTGCAAAAGTATCACCAGCGCCGGTTGGATCAAACACTTCTTCCAAAGGCAATGCAGGTGCAAAGAATACCTCGTTCTCGTGGAATAATAACGCACCATGTTCTCCTTTTTTAATAATCAAATATTTAGGACCCATCGCTATGATTTTCTTGGCCGCTTTCACTAAACTATATTCACCACTTAATTGACGCGCTTCACTATCGTTCACCATGAGCACGTCCACTAAACTAATTGTGTGTAATAAATCATCAAGCATAATTTCCATCCAAAAATTCATCGTATCCATCACGATTAATTTTGGTCGATTTTTCATTTGCTTAATCACACTACTTTGCACACCAGGGACTAAATTTCCTAACATTAAAATTTCGCAATCCTGATAACTTTCTGGAACCACTGGTTGGAAATTTTCCAAGACGTTTAATTGTGTTTCTAAAGTATCACGGGTGTTCATATCTAAATGATATTTACCACTCCAGAAAAATGTCTTCTCGTCTTTTTTAATTTGTACCCCTTCTAAATTTACCCCACGGTTGGTTAAGGCGTCTAACTCAGATTGAGGAAAGTCACCACCCACTACCGAAATTTGTTTTACGGGTGTAAAATTAGATGCACACCAAGCGATGTAGGTTGCTGCACCACCAATTATTTTATCACTTTTCCCAAAGGGAGTTTCAATGGCATCAAAAGCCATGGAGCCGACTACTACTAAAGACATTTTATTAGGTTTTTTCTAGGCGCGAAACTACGAATTTTAAAGTGAACTAACTAAGCGCAACGAATCTATCATCCGCTTTTTGCTAACTGCTTGATATTCATAAAACTAACGAAATTGCTATTTTTTTGAAAAAATTTAATGAATTTAAAGGCATAAATGTGTAAATTTGTACTTACAAGTAATAAATCTCTTACCATGGCCAGAATAAAAACCGAAAAAAATCTATCTCGCAAAGATGTAATTGTAAGTAAAGCAGCAACCCTGTTTAGAGAAAAAGGATACAAGGCTGCTAGTATGCGTGATTTAGCCGAGGCAGTGGGTGTGGAAGCAGCCAGCTTGTACAATCACATCAAATCAAAGAGTGAGCTATTACACGAATTGGTTTTTAGTGTTGCCAATAAATTTGTCTTGAAATTAGACGAGATTGAATCAGAGTCTATTCCTTCCTTACAAAAGATGGAAAAAATTCTTCGCTTCCATATTAGTGAAATGATTCATCATTACGAAGAGGTATATGTAAGTGATAGAGAATGGAAACACTTATCTGATCCCTATTTATCCAATTACCAAAATCAAAGAAGAGTTTATAGAAAACGTTTGGCTGCAATCATTGAAGAAGGTATTAGAAATAAAGAAATAAAAGCCATTGATGCGCCAACGGTTGTATTAATTTTCTTGCATGCAGTGAGTGGTATTGAAAGCTGGCACCGTTCTACTAAAAAAATTACTGCCGAAGAATTAGAACAAAATATGGTGGCAATTTTAATTGATGGCTTAAAGGCCAATAAATAAGATTAACTTTGCGCCTAATCTTATATCGTGTCAGAAAGAAATAATTTTATCGATTACATCCGAATTTTCGCCCACAGTGGTCATGGCGGCGCGGGCTGTAAACATTTTTTGCGCAATAAATTAACAGCAAAAGGTGGACCCGATGGCGGGGATGGTGGCCGAGGGGGTCATGTAATTTTAAGAGGCAATAGTCAGCTTTGGACATTACTGCATTTACGTTATCATAAAAATGTAATTGCAGAGGATGGGGAGAATGGAAGTAAAAATAATTGCACAGGTAAAGACGGGAAAGATGTTATTATTGAAGTTCCTTTGGGCACCATTGCAAGAGATGAAATAACCGGGAAGATTGAAGCTGAAATTTTACTAGACGGTCAAGAGTTTATTTTTCTGAAAGGAGGACGTGGAGGTCTGGGTAACAGTAATTTTGCAACCCCTACCCAACAGGTTCCAGAATATGCACAACCCGGAGAGGATGGGGTTGAAGGATGGAAACAAATTGAGTTAAAAGTATTGGCCGATGTGGGATTGGTTGGATTTCCGAATGCGGGTAAGTCCACCTTATTGTCTTCCATCACCGCAGCAAAACCAAAAATTGCCAATTATGCATTTACCACTTTAACGCCTCAATTAGGCATGGTGGAATATCGTGACAACCGCTCTTTTTGTATTGCCGATTTACCTGGAATTATCGAAGGCGCTGCCGAAGGAAAAGGCCTAGGACATAGATTCTTAAGACATATTGAGCGCAATGCGGTACTGTTGTTTTTGATTCCTGCGGATTCTAATGATCATAAAAAAGAATTCGAAATTTTAAAAAATGAATTAAACGAATTCAATCCCGAATTACTTCAAAAGGAATTTATTATTGCGATTAGTAAATCGGATTTATTAGATGAAGAGTTAACAGAAGCCATTGAGAAAGAATTACCAGAAAACATCCCGCATATATTTATCTCCTCTGCGATTAATAAAAACTTAGTCGAATTAAAGGATATGCTTTGGAAAGCATTGAACAAACCCTTTTAGTTTTAATACATTTTATTAAAATATACCTACATAAAAAAGGCCCTGAAAATTCAGGGCCTTTTTACTATCTAACTATTTGTAAATACTAGTTGTTATTTGTCTTTGCAGCTTTACTACGTTCGTTCTCATCGAGCATTGACTTACGCATACGAACCGACTTAGGTGTTACTTCAATACACTCATCAAATTGAATATACTCCATACACTCTTCTAATGTATATTGAATTTTTGGAGTGATACGAACACTATCATCACTACCGCTGGCTCGGTGGTTGGTTAATTTTTTCATCTCCACGGCGTTAATGTTTAAATCACCTGGCTTAATGTGCTCTGCCAAAATTTGACCTGCATATACTTCATCACCTGGTTCAATAAAGAAACGACCTCTGTCTTGTAATTTGTCAATAGAGTAAGCCGTTGTAGTACCGCCACCTTTAGCAACCAATACACCATTGCTTCTACCAGGAATCTGTCCTTTCCAAGGCTTATATTCATTAAAACGATGCGCCATCACAGCTTCTCCAGCAGTTTGGGTTAACATTTGAGAACGAAGTCCAATTAATCCTCTTGAAGGAATATCAAATTCCAAATGTTGCATGGTACCTTTCGATTCCATGATTAACATTTCGCCCTTCTTTTGGGTTACTAAGTCAATTACTTTACCGCTAAAATCCGCGGGTACATCTACGACTAATATTTCAAAAGGTTCATTCTTTTTGCCGTCAATATCTTTTACCAAAACTTGTGGATTTCCAACAGTTAACTCATATCCTTCACGACGCATGGTTTCCACCAATACCCCTAAATGCAAAATACCACGACCAAATACCAAGAAGCTATCTGCACTATCCGTTTCTTCCACACGCAATGCTAAATTCTTTTCAGTTTCTTTCATTAGACGATCACGAATATGTCGAGAAGTTACAAACTTTCCTTCCTTACCAAAAAAAGGTGAGTTATTAATACTAAAGGTCATACTCATCGTAGGTTCATCTACACTAATTACTGGTAATGCTTCTGGATTTTCAGGATCCGCAATGGTATCACCAATATTGAATTCTTCTAAACCTACCACAGCACATAAGTCACCAGAAATAACTTCTGTAACCTTTCGCTTACCCATTCCTT
>CAIOYQ010000109.1 GCA_903862505.1 uncultured Bacteroidota bacterium | reverse complement strand
TACAAATATATTATGCTGATCCGGGCTTAAAGTCACATAACATGGATCCGCACCCTTGGTTGTTTTTTGTTGTAACAGGCTTAGTTTATTATTATTCAATGAAAATGCAGAAATCATTCCACTGCTCGTTTCATTTACTGCATATACAAATTGCTTGTCTTTTGAAATGGCGAGAAAAGAGGGATTGGTAGCACTGTCTGTATGACTTAGTTGAATTGCTTTTCCCGAAGTAGTATCAAAATTGAATACGTAAATACCCTTGCTTCCATTTTTAGTATAAGTGCCTACGAGTAAATTTGCTTTGGGTGTTTTCGCATGCGCAGTTGGCGTTTGAGAATTCGCATTAAAATTAAATAATAAAGCAATGACCCCTAAAAAAAAACTTTTCATAAAGGGCATTGAATTTAAATTAGGAAACATTGTTTATTGATAAACTCTTACATAGTCTACTTCCATGCGGCAAGGGAAAATAGCATCGTTAATAGTTGGACCTCCCAAATTGCCACCCACTGCTACATTAAGTAATAAAAATTGAGGAGCTGAGAATGGGTAATAGTCTGTTCCTTTTCCTTCATTGGGTGAAGTGTAGTATAATTTGTCGTCAACAAAGAATTGAATATAATCCTTAGACCATTCAATCTTATAAACATGAAACGCAGTTGACACGCCATCAATGATAGACTTATTTGTTTTTTGCGTTCCTAGAGACCAGTTGTTTAATTTTGAATGCGTAGACCAAAGCACCATGTCTTGTTCTTTTCCTACATGCTCCATAATGTCAATTTCACCACAGGTTGGCCAGCCTACTGTATTAATATTATCACCCAACATCCAAATAGCTGGCCATGTACCTACTCCTTTTGGAAGCTTTGCTCTAATTTCTATTCGCCCATAGGTCCAAGATGCTTTGCCTTGTGTTAATAGTCTTGCAGAAGTATAACTCTTTCCTCCTTTACTCTCTTTTCTTGCCTCAATGATTAAACTTCCGTTTTCAATTCTTGCATTGGTAGAATCCCCTGTATAATATTGTGCCTCATTATTTCCCCATCCATTACTTCCTGTCCCAATATTATAAGCCCATTTGGTCGTATCGGGTCTGGTGCCTGAATTAAATTCATCGGACCAAACTAATTTTTTTACCGTGTCAGTTACCGGCGGCGTTACGGGTGTAGTAGGCGTAGTAGGTGTTGTTGGGGTTGGTGCAGGGCTAGGAGCTTCTTTTTGAGCACAAAACGTCAATGACATTATGGATAACAAAGTAAAAAGGGGAAACAAGCGCATAAAAAGTAATTGTTTGATGAATTATGTTGACTTTATTTGAGCAATTTAGTCAAAATATTCCTTTTTAGTTGGGTAATTTATAAAAGGAACGTAAATTTGCACCATGATTTTAACAAACCACATACATCATCATTTATTATCCAACGGGTAAGCTATGGGTGTGTAGGTATGTAACTATATTTAACCAAAGGGCTTACTGAGAAGTAAGCCCTTTTAATTTTTTAAGATAACGAACAGAAAATAACAAGTATGAAATTAAAATTAGCCATTCAAAAATCGGGCCGATTAAACGAGGATTCCATGCGTTTGTTGAAGGAATGTGGGATAGATATTGGCAATGGAGTAAACAAATTAAAGGCAGAAGCGACCAATTTTCCAATAGAGCTATTCTTTTTAAGAGATGACGATATTCCTCAATATGTGGAAGACGGAGTGGCGGATATTGGCTTTGTGGGAGAAAATGTGGTATATGAGAAAGCAAAGAAAGTAGAGGTAGCATATGAACTGGGTTTTGGAAAATGCCGATTAAGTTTTGCAGTGCGTAAAAATGAAATATTTACAGGTCCTTCTTTTTTAGCGGGTAAGAAAATTGCGACTAGTTATCCTGTATTGGTTCAAAAGTATTTAACCGAGCATCATATCAATGCAGAGATTCATGAAATTAGCGGAAGTGTTGAAATTGCGCCAGGCATTGGCCTTGCAGATGTAGTTTGCGATTTAGTGAGCAGCGGCTCTACTTTATTTATGAATGGATTGGTAGAAGCAGAAACTATTTTAAAATCACAAGCGGTTTTGATTAAGCATAAAAACTTCTCAAGTGAAAAACAACAAATTTTAGCGCGTTTATTATTCCGAATGGAGTCGGTTAAAAAAGCTAAAAAAAATAAGTACGTTTTACTAAATGCGCCCAATGATCAATTAGATAAAATAATTGCGTTATTGCCTGGTATGAAAAGTCCAACTGTTTTGCCATTGGCTTCGCCAGGTTGGAGTAGTGTGCATAGTGTAATTGACGAAAGTGATTTTTGGGACATCATTGAACAATTAAAAGCTGCCGGAGCAGAAGGAATTTTAGTTATCCCTATTGAAAAAATGATTTTATAATGATTCAAGTATTTAACAACCCAATTCAAAATGAATGGACCTCATTACTAGCTAGACCTGGTTTTGACGCCAGCACACTTTTGCCTAGGGTGCAAGCCATTATTAATGACGTGCGTGAAAACGGGGATGATGCTTTGTTAAAATATACAAAGGAATTTGATCAGGTTCAATTGCAAAGTATTGCGTTGAGTGAAGTCATTAAAGAAAGTGCAGAACATGCGATTCCTAATTCATTAAAAACAGCCATTCAATTGGCGAAAGAGAATATTGAAAAATTTCATCTTTCTCAACTGCAAAAAATGGAAAGGATTGAAACCATGCCAGGTGTATGGTGTTGGAGAAAATCGGTAGGAATTGAAAATGTAGGTATTTATATACCAGGCGGAACGGCACCCTTATTCTCCACCGTATTAATGTTGGGCATCCCTGCAAAAATTGCAGGCTGTAAAAATATCATATTGTGCACGCCTCCTAATAATGATAAAGGGGAAGTACATCCAGCTATCATTTATGCCGCAACCATAGTGGGCGTAACACATATTTATACGGTTGGTGGTGTGCAAGCCATTGCTGCTATGGCATATGGCACCGCAACCATATCTAAAGTGCATAAAATTTTTGGACCAGGGAATCAATATGTAACGGCAGCCAAACAATTGGTGCAACAAAGCGGAGTAGCCATTGATATGCCAGCAGGTCCAAGTGAGGTTTGTGTTTGGGCCGATGATTCAGCGATCCCTTCCTTTGTAGCCGCAGATTTATTATCACAGGCCGAGCATGGCGTGGATAGTCAGGTGTTGTTAGTGGCAAGTAATGAAAAGATTGTTGAAAATGTGCAGGCTGAGTTAGCAGTACAATTAGCGCAGTTGCCTAGAAAAGATATTGCGGCAAAAGCATTGGAAAATTCCAAAGCCATTATTATTGAAAACAAATTAGAGGCACTAGAATTGATTAATCAATATGCTCCCGAGCATTTAATTATGTCCATTGAAAACGCCGAAATTGTAGCGGAGAAAGTAGTGAATGCAGGATCGGTTTTTATAGGTAATTATTCGCCAGAGTCAGTGGGGGATTAT
>CAIOYQ010000108.1 GCA_903862505.1 uncultured Bacteroidota bacterium | reverse complement strand
ACAATAAGCCAATATAAGGCACCAAAGCATCCTGAGAACGATAAAAGCACCCAACATAAAAACGATTGTTATTATCATTATAAGTTTGAATAGGGAGTCCCCATGCACCGCCCACATAAATAAACTCCGCTTCTAACCTATTTTGATAATTGGCATGCACAAAGAAGGTATTATTATCAAAAAATTTACGTTCTACATTTAAAGTAGAGATAAATTGGAAGCTCTGATTTACATTTCCATAAGTTTGCGTACTTGAACTTCTATTAATATAATAGGTACTACCTCCTGCTTGTATAAACATATCGGGAGAAATGAATGAATACAATAAGCCGCCATTGGTAGAAAATTTTGCAGGTATGTCGCCAATAGTTTCTAAACTAGTGCTGTTAAATAACCTACCAGAATTATACTGATCTCCAAAAGTTAGCGCACTCCTATCTAAATTTCGAGTAATGAAAGTGGAACTAATTCCCAGCGCTAAGTAACTAGTTCTATCCCTGTTTAAAAATACTCTATTCGCTAAGCTTAAAGTAATTTCATTTTTTTGTAAAACACCATTTAATACTTGATCGGAGACTCCCTGTAATCCCAATCCGAAATTATTAAAGTAATCATTTTCCTCATTTTTGAATAAGGCGAAATCTACCCCAACGCCAACGGTTCTAAAAGGGTCGCCTACACCAGAGAATTGATTTCGATAA
This sequence comes from uncultured Bacteroidota bacterium, assembly GCA_903862505.1. GTDB lineage: Bacteria > Bacteroidota > Bacteroidia > Chitinophagales > Chitinophagaceae > Sediminibacterium. The sequence continues at coordinate 3,916 of CAIOYQ010000108.1, read as the reverse complement.
AAGCTTTGAAATTGATTGTTATCACCAAATCCTACTGCAGCAGGATTAAAGAAATTAGTGGCCACAAAACTTTGAGACATATAAGGTGTTTGCCCATACCCTATACCCGTTATGAATAAGGATATAATAAAGCCCCATATTTTAATATATTCTTTGTGCTTTATCATCTTAATAAAATAACGGAGCCCGTTTTAGAAATACGCTCATTTTTATACGTAATATAATCAATTAAATAGCTATAGGCATCTGTATCCTGATCCCTTCCGTTCACCTTTCCATCCCAACTAGCATTAATATTGTTAGATTCAAAAACCAAACGCCCCCATCGATTAAAAATTTTTATGTAATTAAACTGACTAAGTCCTGCCCCATATTCAATTTTCAATACATCGTTTAATCCATCATTATTGGGGGTAAAGGCTTTAGGAATAACCACCACTACATCACCGGAAACAATGATATGATAATTATCGGCAATTTCACAATAGCTAGAAGTATCAGTACGCGTTAAAATATAGTCTGTAGTTCGGATGGCACTAAATAATGGACTCTTAATATTGGGATTGGATAAATAGATACCTGGTGACCATGCATATTGGGTATATCCAGAATCCGTCTTGATATTTACGAGTGTTGTATCAGTTCCAGCTAAAACAAACATGGTATAGTCCGAACCTGTCAAGGGATCCACTACTTTAATGGAATCCCCTAAAAAGGAACCATTGTATTTAGGACAAAAATCGTGGGTATATGAAAGCTTTATTTGATAGGTCCCCTTTTTTATATAATTATGATTCAGCGGATTTGCTGTTGTAGAGGTAGTACTGTCTCCAAAATTCCAACTAAAATTCGTTGCTTTAGTGGCCAATGTATTCCCGGAAATTCGAACCGGTCTATTTATACATATATAATTAGTATTGGTAAAACTATATTTAGGAATAATGTACTGATAAATAAGCACTGAATCCGATAATAATGAATTACAAAATCCATCATACACTTTTACCTGATAATAACCAGGTGCATTGGTTAATAATGTATCTACTATGGACGATGAAAATACTGCTTTGTTTAAATACCAAGTATACTCATTACTACCCGCACCTTTTACCACAATAGGATCCTGATTACAAATATTAGTATCCTTGGCTTGAATGGTTGCAATAGGAATAGCTCTTACTTCAATATTTTTTAATTTTTCGTATGTGTACACGCATTGTTTTGCATCTTTCACTTTTACAGTAATGTCCACATTCCCACTAGTAGTCCCCCTTAATATATTTTTATTGAAATTAGCACTCGTATTATTCACTAACCATTCGTAAGTATATGCAGGCACACCCCCTGTAATATTTGGCGTAAATGAAATGGAGTCTGCAATACATAAATAATCCTTACTTGAACCAATTGTAAAACTTTGCGGTGGTGGAACAATTACTATTGTAGCAGATTTCTCATCAAAACAATTTTCACCCGAATAGGAAGCTAATTTAATGTCATAATTCATTTTATCGGGAAAGCGAAAATTAGTATAATTATGTTTGTAAATTTTATTGATTGTTGGATTTTCATCCATAGTAGTATCCAAAGGATTGTTGGCATAATCCCAATAAACTACCAATTTTCCAATTTTCCCAATATCAACAACAGAAGTATTATTTAATTGAACTGGCAAGTTAGAGCAGAGTGCTGCAGAGTCAATAATATTAAAACTTGAAATAGGCACTGATCCGTTCACCGTAAATGGTAAAGTAGTATCTGCAAAACAACCATTAATACTAGTTACTTTTTCATTGACTTGATAAGTCCCTGGAATCAAATAACGGTGCTTTGGATTGGCAAGGATACTCGTATTGGGAGATTGTGTATTCCCAGGTTCACCAAAATCCCATAAATATTTGAAATTATTAGAAGCATCTGCAATTTTTGTGGTGTCTGTAAACTGAGCAAAAGGATCCTTTAAACATATTTCTGGTAAAATAAATCCAACCATTGGATTCGGATTTACTTTAATCGTTTTTACTTGGTCAACAACACAACCGTTTGTTGTTTGTAAAGTCAACTTAACATTATAATTAATAGCAGAATCATAAGTATGGCGCACAGCGCTATTATCGTTCAAACTATCTACTTTGCGATCCCCATAATTCCATATCCATTTTTCGATACGCGTACCAACTTTAGCAAATGAACTATCTGTAAATAACATCTCCTTCCCCACACATTTTAAATTTTGAATGATAAAATTATTTACAGGTAAACTATCAATCTTAACTACTGTAGTAAGGGTATCACTCAAACATCCAATATCAGTGATCACAAAATACTGAATAGGAATGGTTCCTGCAGTATCCGATTTTAAAGTATAATTTTTTGCATTTACAAATGGAGCATTACCTACTTTCCAATTATATGCTATTAGTTTTCTATCATCTTGTCCAACAAACGTAGTATCTTTTAAATATAAACTATCCCCTAAGCAATGTGCACTTTGTAATGTAAAGCCCGCCTTGGGTGGCGGATAGACTACTAAGTCAAAATCAATATTCTGTTCTCCACTACACCCATCTCCTGTTGGATTAAATACTTTTAATTGAATGGTATAGGTACCCACACTATCATAATTTAAATATTGACCCAAAGTGTACCTATAAATAGTTCGCCCATTCACTACGTAACTTGAATCATATACAGGTGCATAATTAGCAGGGATATTAGGATACTTAGGAATGTTCCACACTAAAGACAGAGGCTGATAAGGTAAAGTGATGGATGCTTTAAAAGGGGTTCCTCTACAAGTAGCGGGTAACTTAACAGTTCCATAGTCGTTATTAACTGTTAATTTTTGATACAGGTCAATGACATTGGTACCTGCATTGTAACCATAGGTTTCTACACTTCCATATCCATAAGCGATTGCATTAAATCCGGAATCTGCAATAATGGTATGTGCTCCTGAGCGAAGATTAACTTGAAAGTAAACAAAATTGGCATCCCCAGGATGAATCACTGAATTGGTTGGCGTAACGCCGTCTACTAATAAGGAAGCCGCAGCCGATTTTGGCATGGTAATATTCACATAATGCAATGTATCCACAATGTTTGCAAATGGAGTTGAGTTAATGGTGACTTTATTAATAGTTTGTTCAATGGGACTTAAATAAATCATTTCAGGATCCCCGTTACCATTATTAATATTACCATAAGTGCCAGTGGTGGTAATATACTGTGCGACCATGATAGGTAAATTGGCTTCAATAGAATTAGCCGTATTGGAAACAAAATCATAATAAAAATTATTCACAAAAGAACTCGCTGGTATAATGTTTCCATTTACCTTAACCACTGCAGTAGGATCACTTATCGCTATCCTATAAATATTATTGGTCATTTTTGCAGTAGGCACCGTTAAATATTTTTTTCCCCATGCATTTGAAGGAAAAGCTTGTTGTATATAATTATCCGCCGATCTTGAATTATTATCGTAAATGTTAATTTTTCCTGAACCTGAAAAAACAGCAATTCTTTTACAAGTACTTGTAGCAGTAGCCACAGAACGTATAAGCGTTCCTGTTAAATCCTCGCCAGTAGAAGCACTCGGACCCGTTGTTAATACTTTTCCAAAAAAATTATAAATCTGCCCTTTATTTAATGCAACTTTAATGGTATCTCCTATTTTATTACCTCCCTCCGTGTTCGCGCTTAATATTACTTCGATATTGGTAGAATCCTCTGAAGCAATCACGTAGGCATAACAATAAGAAAACGGACTATTGGATCGCTGCTTATAATTAATAGAATAATAGGAACGTCCCAATGTATTGGTAGGAAATAAAAGAGTAGCCCCAGAAATAGCATTGTTATAGATATGCGCATAAGCGATAATTGAATAGTCGGAAGTGATATGTATTCCTTT
>CAIOYQ010000107.1 GCA_903862505.1 uncultured Bacteroidota bacterium | reverse complement strand
AGAGTCTGTAAATGCTATTCCGCCTCTTAAAGCATCACGCCAATGATCTAATTGCTCATGTTGAAAAGGAATATAGTTAAGTTTATTTTTAACTACAAAAGGATGTGGTTTTTGAATCTTTCTATAATGATCAAATTCTTTCTTTAATAATTCATCAACTGCAGAATTTAACGCCCAACCTGGCATTCCTGGGTCTTTTAAACCCTTAACACGCTCTAAATAAAAACATCTTGGACAATCTAAAAAATTACTAAACTTAGATCTGCTAATTTTAAAAACTTCATTAGTGCCTTTTTGATAAATGGAACCTTTACGAGTTCTTAAAGGGATAACTTCTTTTTTATTATTCATTTTTTAAATTAACAAATTATTGCCATAGTTTATTACTATATTGATAGTAGTTAAAGCTCATAAGTCCTCAAAAATTCAAAAATACTAATTATAAACAACCTGAAAGGAACATAGATGGCCTATGTAAATGATGTAGTATTTCCAATTGGAAATCCCGGACACTCTGAATTAGATTTAATTCGTTCTGTAACTAGAAGAATAAACCACTGTCCATTTTGGTTTGCCATAGAGGCAAATCTTAAAGAAAAGTGGGATGGACCCATAGTGGATTACTACGAAGCCGTAACACCAGAGGAGGGAATAAAAAGATATGAAAATTACTTAATAAATAACCCAGGTTTAAGGGCTAAATATTTTTATGATAAGCATGATGCTGAAATGATAACTAAATATGAATCTTTACTTTATGACAGGAGAACTAATATGGTTATCTATTACAAGACTGATTGGGAGAGTGGATTAGACTGATGGAAAAAAAACAGATCAATATATGAAACAAACTTTTTCCAACTAATAACTAGATGTTAACTAAATCTAAACCTAAGTATTGGAACTAGTTACTAACTTACTACAAACTTATAAAATACCTATATAGGAACTTATAGAGACTATAGATATCATAGTAACTATGTCCTCTATAGTTAACTATAAGTAACTATAAGTGTGGAACTAGTTACTAACTTACTACAAACTTATAAAACACTTATAAAGGAACTTATAAAGGAACCTATATAGAGACTATAGATTACATAGGAACTATGTTCTCTATAGTTAACTATAGTAATAATTATAGTTATTAGTTTGTTGGTAAGTAGTTATTAATTAACACATTGTCTTCCCTGCTCATCAACTTTGAAAATGCCAGGTACATAGTTGAAATTTTAGGGCTATTACCCTAGATCGACGATCATGGAAAAACGGAACTACTATTTCCAAGAGGGCAACCTATTAGTCCTTAAAGGACAAAAAAGACTGCCTTTCCAAGAGGGCAACCAATCAATTAATTAAATTACCCAAATAAATGCTTACAGATTCTTAGAGATTTACTTCAGAAACTATGCCTACTAGACAAAAAATCTTGTCAAAATTTAGGGGTAGTTTGGAGTCGGAAAGAGTCTTTTAGAGTCAATTTTAAATATTATTTTCTATAATAGTTTGTCTATTTTTACGACACACCCACGACACAGTGAAGATCAAAAACTGGACAGGAATCTTTGTCGATGCTAACTTAGGTCTAAGGAAGAAGAAGATTAAAAGATTACTCGCAAATGAACAATTTGCTCTCGCTGCCTAATTAATTTATTAATTAGATAAGCACGGTCAGGGGCACCGGGTAACAGAACGCCCCGCTTTTTTATGAAAAAAATAGAAATATACACAACAAATTATTGTCCATTTTGCGTAAAAGCTAAATCATTATTAAATAAAAAAAAAATCAAGTTCTCAGAAATTGATGTATCTAATGATGAAGCTTTGAGAGAAAAAATGTCCTCTATGGCAAATGGTGCAAGATCTGTTCCTCAGATATTTGCTGACAATGTTCATATTGGTGACTGCGATAAAATTCATAAATTAGACCAGGAAAAAAAATTAGATAAATTACTAGGTCTAGAATAAAGAGCTTAATGATTGTATCGCTTTCTATAGCTTTTTTTGCTGGCTTAATAAGCTTTATATCTCCCTGTGTACTTCCTTTAATTCCTGGATATGTTTCGTTTATTTGCGGAACTACACTTAATGAACTAGATTTAAAATCTAAGAATTTTATTTTAAAAAAATCTTTATCTTTCTCCCTTGGTTTTTCATTAGTTTTT
>CAIOYQ010000106.1 GCA_903862505.1 uncultured Bacteroidota bacterium | reverse complement strand
ATGCTAAGTGTTGTTATAAAAAATTGGATCCTTAAATTTTGTTTGGAATTGTGCACGAAATAAAATTAGGTGTATGCAAAGTTGGATCTAATTATTTTGATATTGTTTCAGCGTATCTTTTTTGAACCCATTCCCAGTTTACAATATTCCACCACGCATTTATATAATCCGGGCGTTTGTTTTGATACTTTAAATAATAAGCATGTTCCCAAACGTCTAAGCCTAGTAATGGAGTGCCTTGAACTTCTGCAACGTCCATTAATGGATTGTCCTGATTGGGAGTTGAGGAGACAGCCAGTGAGCCGTCTGCTTTTACCAATAACCAAGCCCAGCCACTTCCAAATCTTGCTTTAGCAGCCTCGCTAAATGCTTTTTGGAAATCGGCAAAGGATCCAAAGGTTTTATTTATTGCATCAGATAAAATTCCAGTAGGTGCTAAGGATGGAGATGGTTTCATGATTTGCCAAAACAATTCATGATTATAATGTCCACCTGCATTGTTTCGCATTTTAGGGGTATACTTTGAAACCGACTTTAATAAAGTAGTTAATGAGGTGGTTGTGGTGTCTACTTTTTCTGCTACACATGCATCCGCCAAATTCTTGGCATAAGTGGCTGCATGCTTGGTATAATGTATTTCCATGGTCATTGAATCAATGTAGGGCTCTAATGCAGTATATGAAAAGGGCAGTGGCTGTTGAGTAAAGTCAGACCCATTGTAAAATGTATGACTAGACATTTTTGTAAACAAGGGCAAGCTTGCTAGTGCAATACCCGCTTTGCCAGTTTCGGTTAAAAATTGGCGTCGGTTGGGGGTCCTGGATTTCATAAAATTATTTTTTAAAGTACTTACGTAAAGTTACTTTAATTGGCTGTAAAATTCGGTAGTAAAATTCCTGGTTAAACAGCTGTGAATCACGCATTGCTTTATATGTTAAAAACAAGCCCACCGGAATAAGTAAGGCCGATGAAAACCACATGCCTTTATAAACAGTCCACTCTCCGGACTTAGCAAATTTCTCTCCAAAATTATTAAGCAAGAAAAAGATGACAAAAAACACAATAGCCAATACCAAAGGCATACCCAAGCCTCCTTTTCTAATGATAGAACCCAATGGAGCACCAATCAAGAAAAGAACAACACATGCAATTGAAAGCGTAAACTTTCTATGCCACTCAATGGCATGATAAGCTCTTGCTCGCTCATTTTCGATATAATTGTCTCTTATAGATGTGATATTATTTAAAATACTTGAAAACTGATATCCGATGGCTTCAATAACCGGTGCGGCCAGTGAGTCGGGCACAATTTCATTGAATTTTGAAATGGGTTTAGATTTTGGCAGCGCTGCAAATAATTGGGCACTGTCTTTATAACTCATAAATTTAAAATAAGGAATTACTTCCCGGATCATCTTTTTTCCAAAAATACTATCTGTATTTTTTAAGGAGTCAATGGCACTACTCAACTGACGAATACTCAACATTTTTGGATCGTAAATATTATCATTCATCTTGTTGGTTTGAAAACTACTCAGGTTAAATACTTTTTTATATTCTTTAAAATTTAATCTAGAAAATTCCGTTTCAGTAGTATTTTTTAATCCTCTTTCCTGATATCTCCAACCATTGTATAAAATGAATTCTAAAAAACGCTTGTCTTTGGAAACCCTCATTACGCCCCATTCTGCTACAATCATGTTATCTTGTAAATTGAATTTTTTTTCAAAAATTACAATATTTCGAATCACACTATCATTTGCTTCTTTCTTTCCTAATTTTATAACATATCCGTCTATCTTATCATAAAAAACACCCTCCTTAATATCCAAGGCTGGCTTAGATACGATAATCTCATACTTTAATGAAGTGAGCTTCATTTGGGTTACTGGTATAATATTATTGGCAAACAAAAAGGCGACACCTGCTAGGAAAATGGTAAATATAAATAGGGGACGCATAAAGCGTATAAGTGGAATACCAGCTGCTTTAATGGCGATTAATTCAAAGCTCTCCCCTAAGTTTCCAAAAGTCATGATGGAAGAAAATAACAAAGCCAATGGCAATGCGGTCGTAAAAGTGCTAACGGATACGAGTCCAATCAATTGTAGGATAGTGAGGAAATCTAAGCCCTTACCTACTAAGTCGTCAATGTATAGCCAAAAGAATTGCATTGTCAGCACAAAAGTAGAAATAGTGAGTGCTGCCAAAAAAGGCCCAATAAAAGCCTTTAAAATAAGTATGTCTAATTTTTTAAACAAGTTGATTGACTAGCTGCCTATACGATGAAAAAGGTCTTTTATTTGATACTGCCAAAGTTGAGTTTGGTCTTTAATTTCATTTTTTTCTGCAAAGTCTTTAATAATCAAAACAGTTTGATTTGAAATCTCTGTTTTCTCCACACGAAATTCAAAGTATTCATTCTTCTCACTATGCAACCATTTGAAGCGAATAAATTTATCTTGTTCTTGATCTAATATTTCTGCTTTATCTGGTACCCCTCCATTCCATGAAAAACTGTATACATTTTCCCATTCGTCAACCTTATCTGCAAACCATTCTTGTAATCCTGATGCCGTAGATAAAAATTCAAATAATATGCCTGGAGAACATCTTACTGGAAATTCTATTGTAAATAATTGTTTCTTACTCATAATAACTGATATCCTCTTAATTAATTAGTTCGTTAGGTGCAATAATAATAATTAAAGGTTAGGTTCCAACTATTTTTCAAATTATATTAGTTAACAAACTGTCAAGATAGTTTGACCGGTATCTTGAAATATGTATAAACATATGAAAATCAAATAGTTAGTCGCTTTTTTAGAAAATATTCTTAATTAAAAAATTCTGTCATCTTTCTGTCATTTTTTCTAGCAGGGTACTCATTTCTCTGTCTTATCTTTGCTACCCTTAAAATAGCATTATGTTTAGTAGTCTTAGCGAAAAATTAGAATCAGCATTTAAACACTTAAAAGGCCAGTCGCGCATTAATGAACTGAATGTTGCCAATACCTTAAAAGATATCAGAAAGGCATTATTGGATGCCGATGTGAATTTTAAGATTGCCAAAGAATTTACAGATACGATTAAAGAAAAAGCCATTGGCGAAAAAGTAATCAATGCCATTAGTCCAGGACAATTAATGGTAAAAATTGTACAGGATGAACTAACTGCATTAATGGGTGCTGAAGCAACACCTTTGAGTTTAACAGGTAACCCAACCATTATTTTAGTAGCGGGGTTACAAGGTAGTGGTAAAACTACTTTTTCTGGAAAGCTGGCTCATTATTTAAAGGCACAAAAAAAATCTCCTTTATTGGTTGCAGCAGATATTTATCGTCCTGCTGCAATGGATCAATTAACTGTTTTAGCTGAACAAATTGGTGTAGATATTTTTGTTGAAAGAGAAAACAAAAGTGCCGTATCCATTGCAGAAAATGCTATTGTATATGCAAAACAAAATAATAAAAATGTAATCATCATAGATACTGCTGGTCGTTTAGCGGTGGATGAAGAAATGATGAATGAGGTTACGAATATTAAAACTGCCATTCAACCACAAGAAATTTTATTTGTAGTAGACTCTATGACAGGACAGGATGCAGTCAATACTGCAAAGGCTTTCAACGATCGACTGGATTTTACAGGAGTCGTTTTAACAAAGTTAGATGGAGATACAAGAGGTGGTGCTGCGCTTTCCATTAAGTACACTGTGAATAAACCTATCAAGTTTATGAGTAGTGGAGAGAAGATGGATACCTTGGATATTTTTTATCCGGAACGTATGGCTCAAAGAATTTTAGGGATGGGAGACATTACTTCTTTGGTAGAGAAAGCACAAGCACAATTTGATGAAGATGCAGCTAAAAAATTAGAGAAGAAAATTAGAAAAAATCAATTTGATTTTGAAGACTTCTTAACGCAGATCCAACAAATCAAAAAGATGGGAAATTTAAAAGATTTGATGGGTATGATTCCAGGAATGGGGAAGGGTTTAAAAGATGTAGATATTAAAGACGATGCTTTTAAGGGCGTGGAAGCAATTATTCAATCCATGTCCATTATTGAAAGAAGAAATCCAGATTTATTATCCCCAAGTCGTAAAGAAAGAATTGCAAAAGGGTCAGGTAAAAATATTGCGGAGATCAATGCCTTCATCAAACAATTTGAACAAATGAAGCAGATGATGAAAACGATGAGTGGGCCCATGGGCGCTGCCATGGCTAGTAAAATGCCAGGAATGAGAAAATAATAGGGTAATATTTTCATAATGCATTGATTTTCAGTTGATTTTATACAAAATAGTCCATATCTATCCATTTTAATTGGGTGAATTCATGAGTTTCTATTATCTTCGCTGCCTTAACCTTATTTGTTAACGCCTATAAATTTCTATTTAAAATGGCAGTAAAGATCAGACTACAGCGTCATGGTAGTAAAAAAAGACCATTCTACTTTATAGTAGTGGCCGACGGACGCGCACCAAGAGATGGTAAATTCATCCAAAAAATTGGTACTTACAATCCTTTAACAGTTCCTGCGACAATCGAATTAGATCGTCAAAAAGCGTTAGAGTGGTTAAACAAAGGTGCTCAACCTACTGACACCGTTCACAGAATTTTATCATTCAAAGGTGTTCTTTATTTGAAACACTTATTGCGTGGTGTTAAATTAGGCTTGTTTGATGATGCAACAGCAATGGCTAAGTTCCAAACTTGGTATGCTGAGCATGAAACACAAATCGCTTCTAAAAACGATGCGCACAAAAAAGCACAAGCTGCTAAAAAAGTGTACGTACCTGTTGTAAAGAAAGTTGCTGAGCCAGTGGCCGAAGTAGTAGTTGAAGAAGCTCCTGCTGAAGTTGTTGCTGAAGAAGCTGCTCCAGAAGTAGTTGTAGTTGAGGAAGCTCCAGCTGTAGAAGCTGCTGCTGAAGAAGAAGTTGCGAAAGCAACTGATGCAGGCGAATAAGCTGCTTCGAAATAGTTTAACAGTATTAAAATAGCTATAAAAACCCCGGTTTCCTTTGGACTCCGGGGTTTTTTGTGAAACGAAATACTTTCAAATGATTAAATTCGCGTATGAGTGATTATATCCACATTGGTAAATTGGTGGCACCGCATGGTGTGGCAGGTACTGTAATTTTAGAACATGCCTTAGGGAAATCTATTACATTTAAAGGGGTAGATATCTTGTTTATTGAAAAGCAAGCAGGAAGTTTTATTCCCTATTTTATTGAATTGGGAACTGCTAAAACAGATACCATTACACATTTACAAATAGAAGGGGTAAAAACGCGCGAGGCTGCCAATTTTTTAACAGGGAAAAAAGTGTGGTTGCCTCAGGCCGATTTTCAAAAATTAGT
>CAIOYQ010000105.1 GCA_903862505.1 uncultured Bacteroidota bacterium | reverse complement strand
GTGTATCTGCATGATGTACCATATGAAATTTCCACAAAAATTTTACTTTATGTTCTATCATGTGAACTAAGTAAGCGCCTATAAAATCTAAGAGTAATAAACCGACAATCGCTTCTAACCATGGAGTAAGGCTTACCAAGTGAAGCAACCCAAAATTTTGGGCCACCGTCCAATCGCTTGCTTTAACAATGATTAGTGCAAAACCAAAATTTATTACGATCGTAGTAAAGGTAAAAAACAGGTTGATGCCTGCGTGTTTGAATTTATTGTACTTAAAGTTAAATAGAGGCGCTACGATTTCAATGAACCAAAAAAAAGTAATCCCACCTGCTAATAATAAAGCGCGGTGCAAGCTTGGTATATCTTTGAAATATTGTTGAATCGTCTCCAGCATGCTTTTGTTTTTAGTACATAAAAGTAAATAAAAAACCCGATGTTCTTATGCAGAAATCATCGGGCTTGGTTGTTTTTATAGGTACGGATTAACTGTTTAACATTAATGGCATCACTAGCATTAATAGGTCTTCGCCTGGTGCTTGCTCGGATGGCTTAATTAAACCTGCTTTACTAGGTGTTGATAATTCTAAATACACATCGTCGGTATCAGCGGCATTCAACATTTCAATTAAAAACTTTGCATTGAATGCAATTTGAATGTCCTCCCCTTGATATTCACAACTCATGCGCTCGTTTCCTTCAAAACTAAAGTCAATATCTTGCGCAGCCATTTGTAATTCATTGCCTGTAATATTTAAAGCCACTTGGTTGGTGCTCTTATTACTAAATACATTTACACGACGTAATGCATTTTGAAAATCATGTTTATTTACCGTTAAGCGAAATGGATTGTCAGCAGGAATCACCACTTTATAATCTGGAAAGCGCGCATCAATTAATCGACAAATTAATTGTGTTGACCCATGGTCCACAAAAAGATGATTATTGTTATAGCTAATGGTAATAGGATCTTCATTATCAGGTAATGCGTTCTTTAATAAATTCAATGGTTTTTTAGGCACAATAAAACTTGTGTTTTGTGTTGCCTTCGCATCGGTTCTTTTATAACGCACTAAACGATGGGCATCGGTAGCCACAAATTGAACGCTGTCTTTTGACAATTCAAAAAACACACCCGTCATAGCAGGACGTAAATCATCACCACTCACCGCAAATAATGTTTTATTTATAGCAGTTAATAGACCAGTGCTTGTCATCTTAAAACCTGATGTATCGTCGGCTGTAGGCTCTTTTGGAAAGTTATCTGGATTTTCACCCATTACTTTGTACTTACCATTGTCGCTTGTAATTTCTACTGCGAAATTTTTATCAATATTAAATGTTAGGGGTTGGTCTGCAATGTTTTTTAAAGAATCAATTAAAATTTTTGCTGGAATACATACACGACCATTGGCTTTACTTTCCACTTCCATTTGCACGCGCATCACTGTTTCTAAATCGGTGGCTACGATGTTTAATTTTTTATCTTCTATTTCGAATAAAAAATCTTCTAAAATTGGCAATACCGTATTTGTATTAATAACACCAGAAATTTGTTGAAGGTGTTTTAAAAGAGAAGAGGAAGAAACAATAAATTTCATAGAATTTTTGTTGTTTGGCTTTTGAAATATTCAGGTTTATAAACTAGGACAAACCTAATGTAAAATGTTAAGATTAAAAAGCTATTTTAGCACTACTTATTGACATAGATGAAAAAAATTAGAGTCGGCAAAGAGCAAGCTATACTAAGCATACGTCATTTTTGCGCGTATCAAGAAAGAGCGCAACAAGAGGTAAGGGATAAGCTATATGAACTGGGTATGACTATGCCAGAAGTGGAAGAAATTATTGCCAATTTAATTTCAGAAAATTTCTTAAACGAGGAGCGTTTCGCAATTTCGTTTGCTGGCGGGCACTTTAGAATTAAGGGTTGGGGGAAACTTAAAATCAATCACGCCCTTTATCAAAAAAAAGTGAGCAATTTTAATATCAAAATGGCTTTACAATCCATAGACCAGGATGATTATCTTGCCAAACTTTTGGAGCTAGCCAACAAAAAGTGGAATAGCCTAAAGGGCGAAAGAGGACTTAGCCGTATGGCAAAAACACATGCCTTTTTGTATCAAAGAGGCTTTGAACCTGCGCTTATACAGCCTATTTTACAAAAATTATACAAGCCGGGCACTTAGGGTAGTTCTTATGGGGTTTTTGTATCTTTAATTCATAAAGTAAAAACAACAGTTTGTCATCACTTCATTTTACCATTATTCAAACCTCCTTATTTTGGGAGGACAAGGGGGCCAATCTAGACAAATTGGGCCAAAAAATTAGGTCCATTCAAGAACCCACTGAAATAATTGTGCTACCCGAAATGTTTAATACAGGCTTTAGTATGCAGCCAGCAATCATGGGGGAAACCATGGAAGGGCCAACGGTAGATTGGATGAGAAGATTATCGGCCGAAAAAAAAGCAATCATAACAGGTTCCCTAATCATTGAAGAAAATAGAAAATATTACAATCGTTTGATTTGGATGTTACCCAACGGACAGCTAGGATATTATGATAAGCGCCATCTGTTTGCATTTGCTGGAGAAGATCAACATTATACCCCTGGAAATAAAAGATTAATAGCTAGTGTAAAAGGCTGGAAAATTAATTTACAAATTTGTTATGATCTTCGTTTTCCGGTTTGGGCACGTCAGCAAAAAAACGAAGAAATACAAAAAGAGTATGATGTGTTATTATACGTTGCCAACTGGCCTGAAAAAAGAAACCATGCTTGGAAAACATTGTTAACGGCGCGCGCCATAGAAAATCAATGTTTTACAATTGGTGTGAATAGGGTAGGTTTGGATGGACACAATATTGAACACAGTGGAGACTCAATGATAGTGGGGCCTTTGGGTGAAATTTTATACCACTGTGCCTATGAAGAAGATGTGTTTCACATTCGTTTAGAAAAAGAAGAAGTGAATAATACAAGAGCGCAGTTTCCTTTTTGGAAAGACGCGGATGACTTTACTATTTTATAATTAATAGACAACTTACGATGTCAGCATTTTACGCAGCACAAGAATTATTTACC
>CAIOYQ010000104.1 GCA_903862505.1 uncultured Bacteroidota bacterium | reverse complement strand
TATAAATAATTGGGATAAGGAGGAGAATGGATCGCGCTATTTTACACATTAAATAAATGAATTTTTTACTAAGGAATTTATAGATTTTAGATTCGATTAAATTCTATATGATTGTAAATCAATTATTTAGGCCTAAAAAGAGGAAAACGAATTAGATGAATTGAATTAAAATTGATAGTTTTGCTATCGTAAAATGGAAACACTTACAAATAATAATACTGCTGAATTTAGATCACTCTGCCCTGTAGCTACAGGATTAGATATACTTGGAGATAAATGGACGCTATTAATCCTTAGGGATATGATTTGGGGACACAAAAGCCTTTTTAGTGAATTCAAAGAATCACCAGAGCAAATGCCAAGTAAAATGCTTTCTAATCGTTTAAAAAAATTAGAAGATTTTGGATTTATTTCCAAAAAAGCTGGCGTGACCAATAAAAAAAGTATTTATTATTTAATGGAAGAAAAAGGAATAGATGCATTTCCCATCATGATTGAGATGGCTATTTTTACTTCAAAACACTTTTTTGATTATTTGGGTCATACCTATACCAAAGAGGCCCGAAGTGTAATGATTAAAAACAAAAAAGAATATATCGGTGATCTTGTTAAGCAATATAAAAGTTTTAAAAAGAAACTTGTATTGTAATACAGCATTTAAATAAAGAAGGGACTCGAATTTGAGTCCCTTCTTTATTTAAATCTTTATCGAAAGTATTAAGAAGCTATATTTTTTTGCGACTTAATACTTTGCAGGCGTACCAAATTTTGGTATTGATTTTTTAATAAATATTCTTAAGTGCTCATTACTCGTTGCTAAATCCTCCTTGCGTAAATACATCATGTGTCCACTGCGGTATCCCTCCCAGCTCATTCTATCTTTGATTTTACCCGCCGGATCCATTTGCCACATATTAAATTTGGCATTGAAATAATCACAAGCACCATCATAATATCCAGACTGTACAAATAAATGTAGATATGGATTTTCCATCATGGCTAAACGTAAATCATCTCCAGTTTTGTTGTTATTGTTATCCCAAGGAAATGTTGGACCAAAAATATAATAGTTTAAGTCGGTCTTGTACCCTAACTGATCTCTTAAGTAAATATTAATAGCGGGTGTAAAGGAGTGCTCCCAGCTAGTTAATTCTGCGTTATAATCAGGACCCGTACCTGCATCTTTTTTATCAATACCTATATAGCGAGAATCTAAACGACCCACTGTTTTACCTTGATCACGTAATAATTCTTTCCAGAAAAAATCAAACGGAATTTCTAGGTTTTGTTGCGTTACAGCAGTTTCACTTAAACCAATATACCTTGCTAATTTCTTAGTAACGTCTTTTTTCTTGTCTGCTTCTATATTCCATCCTTTTGAAAGCGTTGGCAATAATTCATTTAATGTAAACGCCTCCACCTCTGGTAAAAATGCAGTGAGGTCTTTGCTTTGTAAGTCGGCAGGTAATTTTTTATGAAACCATGCAGTGGCTGCCATATAAGGCACACGCAAAGCAGCGCTAGCAGGTCCATCACGCTTTATACCTAAATCGGTGGGTGATACCAATACCACACCATTTAAGAACATCCAATGTTTGTTTTGTAATTCTAAAGACAAACCAGATACACGCGTAGTTCCATAGCTTTCGCCAATCAAGAATTTAGGAGAAGCCCATCTTTTATTTCTTCCAACAAATGTATTAATCCAATCTGCTAAATACTTTACATCGGCATTCACTCCAAAGAATTTAGAGGTAGGGACTGACTTATCTACAATGCGAGAGAAACCCGTGTTAACAGGATCCACGTATACAATGTCAGCAACATCTAAAATAGATTGGTTGTTGTCTTCTACTCCGTATGGTTGTACCGGATATCCCTCATCGTCTATTTTTAATTTTTTAGGACTGGTATACCCCAAATGCATCCATACACTTGCGGTACCAGGGCCACCATTAAAAGAAATCATCAATGGACGCTCGTCTTTATTGGCAACGTCCGTTCTTTCATAATACACATAATATAATCCTGCAATGGCCTTGCCGTCCTCATCCCAAACCGGAATAGTTCCTGACACCACTTTATAGGGCACTTTTTGACCCTTTATGGTCACTTCACCCTTTGTTTCGGTTTTAGCTTCTAAAGAAAGCTCTCTTTTTAAACTTGGATTTTTATCCTCTTGTTTTGTAACGGGTTTTGCGACCTCTTCGGTTGGTCTTTGCGCTTGAGCAAATAAATTGGTCACTAAGAATACGGCCAGCCATAATTTCTTTTGCATATTTCTCTTTTTAAGTAGTAAGTATTATGATAGATAAATATACGGCATAATTTAATTAAATTTGAGCATGTCAACCAGTTTGAAAAAAGTAATCATTTTGGCAGCGCCATCCGGTGCTGGAAAAACAACCATTACTAAATATTTATTGGATCAATTTAATCGTTTATCCTTTTCTGTTTCAGCCACAACGCGCGCGCCAAGGGGAGCGGAGCAGGATGGGGTGGAATATCATTTTTTGAGTCTTGCCAAATTTGAAGGGCTTATTGATGATAACGAATTCTTAGAATACGAACAAGTGTATGAAGGCGTTTACTATGGTACTTTAAAGTCGGAAATTGACCGTATTTGGGCGCTGGGCAAAGTGCCTGTTTTGGATATTGATGTTAAAGGGGCCATTCGTGTTCAACAACAATTGGGGGAGAAGAGTCTTTCCATTTTTATTATGCCTCCTTCAATTGAAGCATTAAAAACGCGGTTGTTAAAAAGACAAACCGAAACAGAACAAAGCATTCAAACCAGGATTGATAAAGCGGAATATGAAATTAGTTTTAGCAATCAGTTTAATGCGATTATTAAAAACGAAGTATTAGCAACCGCATGTGAAGAGGCGGCGAATATATTAATTGAATTTTTAGGCCCCGAGTTCACGAAATAAATATTTTAAAAATTAAAATTTATAATTATGTCTTTGCAAGGAAAAACAGTGTTTATAACCGGTGGTAGCAGGGGCATTGGGAAGGCCATTGCTTTAAAATTAGCAGGTGCAGGAGCGAATATTGTAATTGCTGCTAAATCGGTGGAGGAAGACCCACGTTTAGGAGGAACCATTTATTCTGCAGCAGCCGAAGTAGAAGCATTGGGCGTAAAAGCCTTAGCGGTACAAGTGGATATTAGAGACGAAGCACAAATTGCTAACGCTATTAAACAAACAGTAGACAAATTTGGTGGCATTGATATTGTCATTAACAATGCCTCTGCGATTCAGTTAACAGATACTGAAAGCACGCCGAGTAAAAGATTTGATTTAATGCATAGCATTAATGTACGTGGTACTTTTTTAGTAGTACAACACGCTTTGCCTTATTTAAAAAAATCGACACATGCACATATTCTAACATTGTCGCCTCCCATTAATTTAGATCCTAAATGGATAGGACCTCATATTGCTTATACAATTACTAAATACGATATGAGTATGATGGCCATTGGATGGGCACATGAATTAAAAGACGATGGCATTGCCTCCAACGCATTGTGGCCGCGCACAACCATTGACACGGCTGCAGTTAGAAATTTATTAGGGGGTGTGATGTTGGCTAACATGAGTCGCACACCTGCGATTCTTGCAGATGCTGCTTTTTATATTCTATCCAAAGAAAAATTAGCCTATACTGGTAAAACATTTATTGACGAGGAAGTAATGGCCGCAGAAGGGATTACAGATTTATCAGGTTACTCGGTAGTACCGGGTGCACAATTATACACCGATTTATTTTTATAAATTTTTTAATAAACAGCTTAAATATTTTCAATGAAACATTTTTTGATTTGCGGATTGGTATTGGTTGCATTAAATAGCAACGCACAAAAGAAAACAAAATTAGATCCTATTGTTGCGGCTTTAAATGCAACAAAAGATGCTGCTATTAAATCCTTGACAGCAAACTACGAAGCGGATAAAACTACTGCTTTACAAATATGGGATTTTGCAGAAGTAGGCTATAAAGAAAATAAAAGCGCGGCCTTGCACATACAACATTTAAAAGAGGCAGGCTTTACCGTAGAAACGGGTGTAGCAGGTATTCCTACTGCATTTGTTGCTACTTATGGTGCTGGTGCGCCTGCCATTGGAATTTTAGCAGAGTATGATGCTTTACCAGGTCTTGCACAAAATGCAGTAGCAGAAAAATCAGGGATTGCAGGTAAAAATGCAGGACATGGTTGTGGCCATCATTTATTTGGAACCGCTAGTGTGTCGGCGGGAATAGCGATTAAAGAATTAATTGCGAGTGGAAAATTAAAAGGAACTATTAAAGTATATGGATGCCCTGCAGAAGAAGGGGGTAGCGGGAAAGTATTCATGGTGCGCGCTGGCGTGTTTAATGACTTAGACGCTGTGATTCATTGGCATCCCGATGATGTGAATGCGGTCTCAACAACGAGTGCACTCGCCAACAAATCAGCTAAATTTAAATTTTATGGTATCTCTGCACATGCCGCTGCACAACCCGATCAAGGTCGTTCCGCTTTAGATGCAGTAGAAGCCATGAATAATATGGTAAACATGATGCGTGAACATATTCCTCAGGAAACAAGAATACATTATGTAATTACAAGCGGTGGTAAAGCGCCGAATGTGGTTCCAGATTTTGCAGAAGTGTATTATTATGTGCGTCATCCAAAAAGAAAAGATGCTGTTGAAATTTTTGACAGAGTGGTGAAAGCGGCGGAAGGTGCAGCTTTAGGAACAGGGACTACAATGAAGTTTGATATTATTGGAGGCACACACGACTTGTTGATTAATAAAACCTTAGCAGAAGTAATGCAATCTAATTTAGAAAAAGTGGGTGGCGTTACTTATAGCGAACAAGAAAAAGCATTTGCAAAAACCATGCAACCCACATTTATTGGTGCGCCTGTGGATGTTGCTACAGCCGGAACAGTAAGACCTTTAAGTTATGTGGTAGAAGGGAATAGTGGTTCTACCGATGTGGGGGATGTAAGTTATACTAAACCTACTGTTGGATTAAGAGCTGCCACTTGGGTACCAGGTACCCCTGCGCATAGCTGGCAAGCAGTAGCAAGTGGTGGAACAGAGATTGGAACGAAAGGGATGTTGGTGGCAAGTAAAACAATGGCATTAACCGCTATTGATTTAATGAGTAACCCTGCACTAATACAAAAAGCAACGGAAGAATTTAAAGCAGGAGTTGGAGATTATAAATACAAAGCATTATTAGGAGATATAAAACCAGCGTTGAATTATCGTGATTAAAAAGGATTCCAAAAATTAAATCCTTTTTAATCACTCCTTTTAAGATTTTTTCGAGGCAACCCATAAACGGTTGCCTCGATTTAGTTTCAGTAATTACTATTTGGTAAAGTGTTCCGGTCTCATTTGAGGAAAGAACAATACGTCTTGTATAGAAGGTTGATTTAACATCATCATACATAAGCGATCTATTCCAATGCCAATTCCCGAGGTTGGTGGCATACCGTATTCCAATGCTCTTAAAAAGTCATGATCAATAAACATGGCTTCGTCATCTCCTCTTTCCATTAATGCCAACTGATCTTCAAAACGCTTACGTTGTTCAATGGGATCGTTTAATTCAGAATACGCATTGGCTAATTCTTTTCCATTTACCATTAATTCAAAACGCTCTACCAATCCTTCTTTGGTTCTGTGCTTTTTAGTCAAAGGACTCATTTCCACAGGATAATCAATAATGAAAGTAGGTTGCGTATAAGTATGTTCACTAGTAGCACCGAATATTTCGTCAATTAGTTTTCCTTTTCCAATCGTTGGCGCCACGTCTATCTTTAAAGTCTTACATACTTCTCTTAGCCCTGCCTCGTCCATACCCGTAATATCAATGCCCGTATTTTCTTTAATGGCATCTATAATACTTACTCTTCTATAAGGCGCTTTAAAATCAATGGTCTTATCGCCCACCGTTAATTCAGTTTTACCGTGTAATGTCAATGCAATTTTTTCAAACAACTGCTCAGTAACTTCCATCATCCATAAATAATCTTTATACGCCGTGTACCATTCAAGTACTGTAAATTCTGGATTGTGCGTACGATCC
>CAIOYQ010000103.1 GCA_903862505.1 uncultured Bacteroidota bacterium | reverse complement strand
TGATACTTATTCCCTAATGGAAAAATTACGGCGAAGTCGGTCAACATAAAAGTATACCGCTAAGCCCCGTTACAGCTTGATGCCACGGGGCTTTATTTGGGAGCTTTTCGGATACTTTTCTTTTTGTTATAAGCCATTTTAAAACAACAGAATCGAGCAATTGGACTAAATATTTTGTAAATTCGGGAAGTATTAAAGACTTAAAAACATGTACAACACGATAGATATAGACAGAAGTAATCTTACAATAATGGGAGTTAAGTTTTCGGACTTAAAAACCTTAGAAAGTACAGCAAATGCCTTGGGAAGTAACATGTTTGAAGGATTTAAACCCACCCCAAAAGGTATTGAAATCATAAGGGACTATGTGACTGGTAAAATATCACTAACAGAACTTGTGGTATTTGCCAAACAAAAGGCTTATGTCTAATTCCTACAAATACATAGACCCTGACTTCACTTACACTGATCCAATTTCAGGACTTTTAAGGAACTTACAAGGTATTACAGACCCCGAGGTATTGCTCTTCGTTGAGAGTGGAGCAGTGACAAAACGACTTCAAGAACTTTACCAAACCCCCATAAAAATCAAGTGCGTTGACAGCCTATTTGAAATTCACAGACATTTGTTTCAAGACATTTACAATTGGGCAGGCAAAAAGAGGACGGTTGAAATTAGCAAAGACGGTAAGCAGTTCTTCCCTACTTCACATTTTGATAACGCCTTCAGATACATTGACCAAATAATTAATGAGTTCAAGAAAATTCCGAAAGAGAATAAAAAACTGCTTGCCGAGAAGTTGGCGGAAATTTTAGATAATCTTAACTATTTACATCCATTCAGAGAAGGAAACGGACGAACTCAAAGAGAATTTTTAAGACTATTGGCATTAGAAAAAAGCTTGACGCTTAATCTCAACCCGCCAGACGAAAAAAGTGTTTATGATCGATATATGAAAGGAACAATAGAAAGTGACATGCACACTTTGACAGTATTAATTTCTGAACGAATTGATACGAATAATAAATAGAAATCGGCTTATAACAGCTAAGCTTTCGTGCGGTTCGAAGATCCAAGCATGAAAGGAAATATCCTCAGCTAACTGAACCCAGCGGGCTCGCAAATTTTGACTGAAAGGTGACTCAAAAGATACGAATGTTAGTTGCCGTGTACTGAAGTATGCTTTCTTAGATGCACGGTTTTTTAACGCTTTTGCCATATTTCATGCATTTAATACAGCAAATTTAGCCTCTTTTTCCTTATTTGACGTGGGTTTCAGCATTTTTAAGCAGGCCCCAATTACATGCATAGCATCTGCTTAGATCACCCATTACAAAAATGGTTTGAGTTTAAAGTGCCCAAACCATCTGTTGCCAACAATGTAATTCTCAATATAATACTACCCATTCATTGAACCACTCGATCAGCTACCTAAGTTAAGAATTTATATTTACTTTTTGCATTTGCCTTTTAATTCTGGTACGGTGTACCCCATTCGTAGGACAGAATTTTAGTCAATTTAAGGTGTTTTTCAAGGTTAAGCGATATTTTTTCATCGGCTCACCCTCCGGGGCATGTGCGGGGGCGGTGAGGCGCTGAGAAAATATCGCAAGCTGCCTGCAGGGCGATTCCGT
>CAIOYQ010000102.1 GCA_903862505.1 uncultured Bacteroidota bacterium | reverse complement strand
ATTTTTTCTTCTTGTGGTGGTGGTCACAAAGATCAACTTTTTGACTACTTAGCAGTTAAAACAAAAAAAGATGCCAACAAAATCAGCTTAATAGATTTTGAAGGTAAAATTGTTGCGGAAGATGAATTTGATGCAGGCTCAACGGTATGGGCAATGAATGGTGTTATTTTCGAACAAACTAAAGAACGTAAAGTTAAATATTGGACACTGTCTGATAAAAAAGTGAAACCGCTGGTTGATAAAACATTTGATGACGGAACACCTTTTAATGAAGACTACGCAGTGGTAAGAGACGATCAAGGTGTTTTATCCTTGATTGATAAAAAAGGTAAAGCAGTAATTCCTAACTTATCCAAACTAGGTGAGTATGAAGTATTAACTGCAGGTGTTGTGTCTGATGGTTTATTAAGATTTAAAGCAGACGATGGCAAATGGGGTTATGCAAATACAAAAGGCGAGGTAATTATTAAACCTGCATATAATAATTGTGAAAATTTTGTCAACGGAAACGCAAGAGTTGTTAATGACAAAGATGAATTTCAAATTATTGATAAAAAGGGAAACAAAGTATTTAAAGGAGAAGAAGATGTAAAATACAGCCCGATTTCTGAAAAATATATGATTTATGACAAGAAGAACGGAGAAGGTAAACATTATGTAGGTTTAGTTGATTTGAAAGGAGAAAAAATAATTAAGGATGGCAAATACACAGATGGTGGCCTCTTAACATCAGGCTTGCTAGCCGTTAAGAATGACGACAGCTGGGGTGTAATAAATACGAAAGGTGAAGTGGTTGGAGATTTAAGATTTAAGTTTGATTCAAAACCAATTATTTCTTCAAATGGTAAAGTAATTGTAAAAGTTGATAAAAAAGTTAAATTATATAGTAGCAAGGGCGAATTAGTAATTGGTTTAGACGACTATAAAAATGTAATTCCTATCACAAAAGATAAATTCATTGGCATCAATGACGATAAAAAAATTGACATTTTAAGTGAAGAAGGCAAAGTTTTAAACAAAGACTCTTACGTACTTACTGGCGATTTAGACGATATTGCAATGGTATCACCAGATGTTGTGTTAAACTATATGTCGGTAAACTCAAAGTATTTTAATTTTGATAAATTATTCACTAACACGATTGGTTCAATTACAACAAAAGATATTGCCGGCTTGAATGAAACTTCCAATATTGAAACTGTAAGACAAAAATTCCCTTACGTAAAATATACCACTTCAAATAGCGCATCTGCTGGTAATGACTATGAAGTATTAATGGGAACAAAATCAAGCAGCAAAACCAATACCGAGGAGTCAGCATCGACTACGGATACGACAGTTCCAACAACGGCAACGGATGCTAATGACCAGTTTCCGGGCGTAGGGGGATATTCTTATCAAACATTTAAAGGTGCTAGCCAGTTTGATTTTACATTTATGTTTGACGGAGAAGTAAAGACATATGAAACATACGACGCTTCATACAACCCAATTTATAGCTTAAATACAGCTTCTCATCTTTCTTCGGTGGATATAGGATTTGGAGACAAATCTGGTAATGAAACTTTTAAAAAGAAATTAAAAGAAAAATTAATTAGTGCTGGATGGAAAACTACGGATACAGATACAGACGCTTCAATGACGTTTACAAATAGTGCAAATACCAATAGCATTACATTAAACGCATCAAAGTTGAGTATCACTTTTTATAATCCTAGTGCCTTTACGACACCATATTATGAAACTGGAGACTAATTCGTTTTGAATTTTCCACTAAATAATTAGTGGTATAAATATTATTAAGAATCATTGTTGTCATCCGTTTGCTAAATGCAAACAAGGGTGGTAGCAATGATTCTTTTTTATGGCTTATTTGCCCAATTTTTTCCTAATTTGTACACCTTAGGCAAATCATAAATTAATAATGGAAAAACCAAAGGTTGGATTTAATACTGCATACTCGGTGGTCATTGCTAACATGATTGGTGTAGGGGTATTTACCTCTTTAGGTTTTCAGTTAGTAGGATTGCATAGTTATATTTCTATCGCAGCGCTATGGTTATTTGGTGGCTTCTTGGCTTTAAATGGTTCTTTTTGTTATGCCGAATTAAGTGCGGCGTATCCAAAGTCCGGCGGCGAGTATCATTTTTTAAGAACGGCTTTTGGCGATCGGGTGGGATTTTTATCGGGATGGGCTTCCTCTATTGTAGGATTTGCAGCCCCCATTGCTGCGTCGGCCTATGCTTTTTCAAAATATTTGTTAGACGTAACTAGATTCAATGTACATCCACTGGTTATTTCCATTCTTATTATCGTTGTCATTTCTATAGTGAACTGTATTAGTTTATCGCATAGTGCAAGACTTCAGGTGTTTACTTCTTTTTCCAAAGTGGTACTATTAATTTTATTAATTGCATTTGGCTTTTACTCTATTTTCTATATGCATGCAGATACTATTGGGACTAAACACGTTATTGTAGGAGATTACGCAACAGAAATGATTTCTCCCGCTTTTTGGGTGAGTTTAATTTATGTTTCTTATGCCTATTCTGGGTGGAATGCTTCTTCTTATATTATTGATGACATAAGTAATCCTAAAAAAACGGTACCCCGTTCAATTTTTTGGGGAGTGCTCACCGTAATTGCTATCTATACCTTAATAAACATTGTTTTTGTTTTATCTAGTGCACCTGCAGAAATCATTGGTAAGGAAGACTTTGTTTTTTTTGTAGCCAATAATTTATTTTCAACCTATGGCGGTAATATCATTTCTTTATTAATTGCCTTTTTTTTAATGTCAACCATTAGTGCTTTAATATTAATAGGTCCTAGGGTAATACATGCGATTTCAAAAGACTACCCCTTCTTTGCTTTTTTTGTAAAACATACTAAAAATGGCATTCCACTTAGATCCATTTTAATGCAAGCAATTATATCCATTACCATTTTAGTAACTAGTAGTTTTGAATTTATCATTACCACCATGGGCTTAATACTTTGTTTTTTTACCACGCTTACCGCGGTTTCTACAATCGTATTAAGGTATAAACATCCCAACATTGAAAGGCCTATTAAAATACCATTTTACCCCTTACCGCCAATTATATATGCGGTTTTTAACTTGTGGATTATGTACCATGTAGTAAGCTCAAAGCCCGAACAAGCTTTATACAGCATCTTCTTTATTTTGCTGGGTGTTATCATTTACTACTTTGCAAAAAACAATAAAAAATAGTAGTGTTTTTACTACATTTTGTATCTTTTTTTACTAAATTTAGTATCAATTCTAAGGATAATGCCAAATTCCCCCCAAACTAGCACCCTTGGCTTAAAGCCCTATCAGGGTGCTTGGACAGCTTTGCAAAGCAAGCACTTGCTTAACCGAACCATGTTTGGGGCAAAAGCAGCGGACATAAATTATTTTACAACAAAGGGGGTTGCTGCAACTGTGGATGAATTGTTGAATGTACCCACTACTTTACCCACTCCGCCCTTAAATGATTTCACTTCTGCGACTGTAACCGATCCGAATGTTCCGTTAGGAAGTACCTGGATTAATGATGTTTCCTTGGACGGCACGATTAATGCCAATAGGAGAAATACATATAAAAAATGGCTATTGAGTGTTTGCGTTGGGCAAGCTAGAAATATACAAGAAAAACTCACTTTTTTTTGGAGCAATCATTTTGGTACCGAAGCAGACACCATTAATTATGGTACCATGGTTTATCATCACCATCAAATTTTAAGAAAAAATTGTCTTGGTAATTTTAAACAAATGGTGCGCGACATAACAACCGATCCTGGCATGCTAAGATATTTGAATGGATATCTAAATACAAAAAATGCACCAGATGAAAATTATGGACGAGAATTACAAGAGTTATATACAGTGGGCAAAGACGGCGGGGCAAAATACTCAGAGGATGATGTGAAAACGGCCGCAAGGGTTTTAACGGGCTGGAAATTAGACGCTGCCTTTAATGCAGTATTTGATAGTACAAGACACGATACCGCTAATAAAACATTTTCACCTTATTATAGTAGTAAAATTATCCTTGGGAAAACGGGAGCCAGTGGAGCTTTGGAGACAGACGAGCTCATGAATATGATTTTTGAAAACACAGATGTTGCAAAATTTATTTGCCGAAAACTATACCGATATTTTGTTTACTACTATATAGACACCAATGTTGAAAACAATATTATTATTCCATTGGCCAATACGTTCATTTCCAATAATTACAATATTAAACCTGTTTTAAAACAATTATTACAGAGTGAACATTTTTACGATAGCTTATATATTGGATGTCAAATAAAAAGTCCATTAGATCATGTGGTTGGTTTTTTGCGTCAATACGAAATTAATTTTCCAAATGCTGTTTCCGATCATGTGGACGCTTATTTTTTGTATAATTATATGGTGAGTCAATTAAACAGCATGGGCCAAAGTCCGGTAGATCCGCCAAATGTTGCGGGTTGGCCAGCGTATTATCAAACGCCTGATTTTAATGAACTTTGGATTAATGCGGACACCCTTCCGAAACGCAATAAATTTACCGATTTAATGATTGAAACGGGGTATACAAAAAATGGAAAAAAAATTATTGTAAACACGGTTCAATTTGCTAAAACTGTATGTGCCAGTCCCTCAGATCCGAATGCATTAATTGATAGTTTGTTTTCTTTTTTAACCGCAACCGAAATAGATGTCTCTTTGAAGAAAACATTAAAAACTCAGATTTTATTATCTGGCCAAACAAGTGATTATTATTGGACAGATGCTTGGAACTTATATTTAGCGAACCCCACCACCATTAACTATAACACGGTACATACTCGCCTTAAAGCCTTGTTAAAGTATATTATGAATTTACCAGACTATCAATTACAATAATATGGAAAGAAGAAAATTCATACGAAATAGTCTGGCATTATTAACGCCAACCATTATTGGAGGGAATCCTATTCATATTTTACAGGATCATCCGCTGTTAAATACTGCATTGCTTGCTACTGCTAATAATGAAAATGTATTGGTGATTATTCAACTTAGTGGAGGTAACGACGGATTGAATACGGTAATCCCCATAAGTGATTATGCCAATTATTATAATGCGCGTACAAATATTGCCATCCCTGAAAATAAAATATTGAAACTAACAGGAACCGATGCTACAGGTATACATCCGTCCATGACGGCCATGCAAAATTTATTTTCTGACGGTAAACTTAATGTAGTACAATCGGTAGGCTACCCGCAACCAAGTTTTTCTCATTTTAGAGCAACCGATATTTGGATGTCTGGTGCTGATAGTAATGAGTATTTAAATACGGGATGGGCTGGTCGTTTTTTAAATTCCGAAAATCCAGACTATCCCGATGGTTATCCAAATAAGGATAAACCGGATCCTTTGGCAATTCAAATAGGTTCTTTGGCAACCCTTACTTGTCAAGGGCCTTCCGTAAATATGGGATTAAGTATTTCAGATCCAAGTTCTTTTTATAATTTACTTGAT
>CAIOYQ010000101.1 GCA_903862505.1 uncultured Bacteroidota bacterium | reverse complement strand
GTGAGTGGGGACGATGAAATTGTGATGGCGCAAATTGCTTGTGGGATGGATGGTGTAATTAGTGTTGCAGCCAATGCATTCCCTAAACCTTTTAGCGATATGATTAATTATTGCTTGGCAGGTGATTTTAGCATGGCAAAAAGATTAAACGATTTAATGGTGGAAGGGTATACCTATATGTATGAAGAAAACAATCCTTCAGGGATTAAAGCTTTCTTGTTTGAGCAAGGAGTGATTGAAAATGAATTCCGATTGCCATTGGTACCAGTGAGCGCAGGATTACAGCAAAAAATACATGCTTACATGCAAAGATATTTTGCATAGTATACATTTTGCTTAATTCAGTTTTTGCTTAATCGCTTGCAATTTCATTAAAGCTTCAACGGGTGTTAAATTATTAATATCTATTTCATCTAATTC
This sequence comes from uncultured Bacteroidota bacterium, assembly GCA_903862505.1. GTDB lineage: Bacteria > Bacteroidota > Bacteroidia > Chitinophagales > Chitinophagaceae > Sediminibacterium. The sequence continues at coordinate 1,633 of CAIOYQ010000101.1, read as the reverse complement.
CTTACGGATAGATTCAAAAGTTTCCGTGTGTGCATCAAATATGGATAACTGAAACTGATCACCAGCGGCTGCAGCACTAGGGGTGTTATTGGTATTGCCTGCATTTTTTAATTCCATTTCCTTTAATATATCATTGGCCCTGCTTACTAATACATTTGGCATGCCCGCCATCTTCGCCACATGTATACCAAAGCTGTGCGTGCTGCCACCCTTGGTAAGCTTACGCAAGAAAATAATTTTATTACCAACTTCCTTATGACTTACATGAAAGTTGTGTACAGTTGGAAGTTGTGCTTCCAAATCATTTAATTCATGATAGTGTGTCGCAAACAAAGTTTTTGGTTTTGCAGGAGATTGGTATAAATATTCCACAATACTCCATGCAATGGAAATACCATCGTAGGTAGAAGTACCTCTTCCAATTTCATCTAATAAGATTAAACTTCTTGGACTGATATTATTTAAAATACTTGCGGTCTCAATCATCTCTACCATAAATGTACTTTCACCTGCTGTTAAATTATCGTTGGCACCTACACGGGTAAATATCTTATCGGTTAATGGAATGGAAGCAGCGGTTGCTGGAACATAGCAGCCCATATGCGCCATTAAAGTAATTAAGGCAGTTTGTCTTAACACGGCACTTTTACCGCTCATGTTAGGACCGGTTAAAATAATTATTTGTTGCGTGCTTGGATCCAAATAAACATCATTGGGAATATAAGCTTGGTCAATGGGAAGGTTTTGTTCAATCACCGGATGACGCCCTGCTTCAATATTTAAAATGGTATCCTCTGTAATTGTGGGCTTGCAATATTTTTTAGATTTTGCAATGCTTGCAAAACATAATAAACAATCCAAAACGCCCATCCACTGTCCATTATTTTGTAGCAGGTTCATTTCTTTTAACACCGAATCCAATAATCCTTGGTACAATTGTGTCTCTAGCGCTAGTATTTTATCTTCTGCGCCTAATATTTTTTCTTCGTAAACTTTTAGTTCAGGCGTAATATATCTTTCTGCAGTGGTTAAGGTTTGTTTACGAATCCATTCGCTAGGCACTTTGTCCTTATGCGCATGGGTCACTTCTAAATAATAACCATACACATTATTGTATCCAATTTTCAAGGAGCTAATGCCAGTGATTTGTGCTTCCTTATTTTGCAACTGTGTCAAATATTCTTTACCACCACTGGAAATAGTACGTAGCTCATCTAGTTCAGCAGACACGCCCTCCTTTATAAAACCACCTTTCACTGCTGTTGCAGGAGGCTGCTCCATTAAGGAATCTAAAATTGTTTTTTTAGAATGCGCACAAATGTCTAATTCCTTATTAATATGTTGCAGGTAATCATTATCAATAGAGGAGAGTGCTTGTTTAATTTGTTCAATGGCTTCCAATGATTTTGCCAATTGCATAAACTCACGGGGCTGTAATTTTCGAGTGGATAATTTACTGGACAATCTTTCCATATCACCGCAGGATTCAATCAGCTCGCTAATGTCAGCTGATGCAGCGGATTGATTGAATAATGTCTCTACTGCATCCAATCTATTGTTTATTTGAGTCACATTTTGCAATGGGAAAATAAGCCAACGTTTTAATAAACGTGCACCCATAGGACTCTTAGTG
>CAIOYQ010000100.1 GCA_903862505.1 uncultured Bacteroidota bacterium | reverse complement strand
GGATTTAGTGCAATTTTTTGGTATAATAATTTTGGTAAAAAGGCTTCCTGATACAAATTGGGGGTGCTGTCGGATACGGCACCTAATAATAAATCTATCCCCAAACCTACCCAGCCTAATCCACCTTTATAGGTGGCACTTACCACTTCTTCTCTATAGGAATGAATGCCTATACTGTATCCATTGATGGGTGCGTGTTTAAAAAGACCATCTTTAATTCTGGTGGTGCAATTGTCCTTGATAAAATTGTATAAATAAAAACGATTATTGCCAATCATATTTACCTGCAAATCCTGATACCATTTTTCTTTTTCTGCAGTGGTTAATTTTAATTCCTGCTCATGTACATTTCTTCCTGTGTACTCGTATTCGTATAAGAAATTGGTATAAGTCGTAGCGCTGATAAAATACATTAAATCCCCTTTCATGAATTTGGCCACAAAATTGGGCGTCTCAAAATCAAAGGAGCCAAAATTAAAAACGTAATCGGTATTATTGATGCTATCCACAACGCGTACTGCTGTGTGTCCCCAAATGGTATATAAATCCTCACCTGCATCACAGGTAAGAATACTAATACGCAATTTAGAACTCGCAGTTGTATCCTGTGCAGTTGAGGTATTATTGAAAACTAAACTAAAAATAATAATTAGTAGTAAGCTGAAATATTTCTTTAACATTCCATCCATACAAGTTCTCAATTTATGCTTCATACCTTTTTATTGACGGCTATAGTTAGGTGCTTCCTTGGTAATATCAATATCATGTGCGTGACTTTCTTTCATACCTGCATTGGTAATTTGAACAAAGGTTGCGTTTTGCAAATCCTTCACCGTTTTTGCACCGCAGTATCCCATACCTGCTTTCAATCCGCCCACAAATTGATATATAATTTCATTTAGGTTTCCTTTGAATGCAACACGCCCTTCAATACCTTCTGGAACAAATTTTTTGCTATCCGTTCCTTCTTGGAAATAACGATCGCCGCTTCCTTGACCCATGGCACCAATACTTCCCATACCACGGTAACCTTTAAATTTACGTCCTTCATAAATAATAGTTTCACCAGGACTTTCTTCGGTACCTGCAAAAATACTTCCCATCATTACGCAATTGGCACCCGCCGCTAATGCTTTTACCATGTCACCAGTATATCTAATACCTCCGTCTGCAATCACGGGGATATTTTTTCCTTTCAATGCTTTGGCAGCTTCCATAATTGCAGTTAATTGCGGCACCCCGGCACCGGCAACAATACGGGTAGTACAAATTGAACCCGGCCCAATTCCCACTTTCACTGCGTCTGCACCAGCATTGGCTAATGCTAAAGCACCGGAGGCAGTTGCAACATTTCCCGCAATAACAGGTAGGTTTTTGAAATTCTTTTTCAAACTTTTCAATGCTTCAATCACGCCCTTACTATGTCCGTGTGCACTATCTAAGGAAACAATATCTACACCCACGGCTTGCAATGCTGCAGCACGATCTAGTAAATCTTTGGTAATACCTAATGCAGCACCCACTAATAAACGACCAATCTTATCTTTCACTGCATTGGGGAAGGCGCTTAATTGTAAAATATCACGATAAGTAATTAAGCCAATTAGTTTTCCTTGCTTACTTACTACTGGTAATTTTTCAATTTTATATTGACGTAATATTTTTTCTGCTTTTCTCAAATCCGTTCCTTCTGGCGCAATGATTAAATTTTCTTTAGTCATTACTTCGCTTACTTTTCTTTTTCTATCGGTCTCGAAACGTAAGTCACGGTTGGTTAAAATACCCACTAATTTATTTCCTTTGTCAACAATAGGAATACCACCAATTTTGTTTTCCTTCATTAAAACTAAAGCGTCACCAATGGTAGCGTTTACTTCTAAAGTAATTGGGTCCACAATCATTCCACTCTCGCTACGTTTTACTTTACGCACTTGCTCGGCTTGGCGTTCAATACTCATGTTTTTGTGTAAAATACCTATGCCCCCTTCGCGCGCTAATGCAATGGCTAAGCTTGCTTCTGTAACGGTGTCCATTGCAGCGGACAAAATAGGAACGTTAAGTTGAATGTTTTTGGTAAGTTGACTGTAGATTTTTACTTCGGAAGGAAGCATCTCAGAATAAGCCGGCATTAACAATACGTCATCGAAGGTTAAGCCTTGACCAAAAATGCGGGAGTTGTTGGTAGAATTTCTTGTTGCCATAGGCAAAGGTAGCTTTTTGGCTCATTTAGTCAAAATACTTTTTTCTAAGCGTTGAAAAACAATTAGTTAGGTCACTGAATAAAGGTTGCCAGCCTGTAAATGGATGAGGCTATTTAGTTCTAGGGAAAGTAAATGAGAAGACAATTCAGGGGAAGAGATGGCCATTAGATGCGAGATTGCGTCCTTGTGAATGGGCCCCTGCGTTTGTATGCATGTGTAAACAGATTGTAAAATAGAAGGAAGTGATAATAGTAAACTTTGTGTTTTTAAATCCTCAGTCGCTGCATTTGAATGGTCATTTTCTGCTTGGTTATTTTGTAAAGGCCAATTCATGTTATCTAATAATTGAATTGGGTCATGATACATGGTGGCGATATTATTTTTAATTAACCACAAGCAACCTTTACTTTTTGCATCATGAATTTTACCAGGTACAGCAAATACTTCTCTATCATATCCTCTTGCTAATTTTGCAGTAATCATACTTCCTCCTTCCACTGCACTTTCAATAACAATGGTAGCGTCTGTCATGCCGGCAACAATTCTGTTTCGTTTTGGAAATTGATAAGGCATGGTAATTGTTTTTTGTGGACACTCGGTAATGAGTCCGCCGTTGCTTAACATATTTATGGCTAAGCGCCTGTGTGCACTAGGGTAGATAGTATCTAGTCCATGAGCCAATACACCCCAGGTGGGGATTTTGTTTGCTAAAGACAATGCATGTGCAATACCGTCCACCCCCAATGCCATGCCACTGATAACGCCCACTTGTAAATGTTGTAAACCTTCTAATAATTCTTGTATTACTTTATTTACTTGATGTGTATGTTGCCGCGTACCTACAATACTTATTAATTGAGGAAGATTAAATTGAGTAGCACCTTTGGTATATAATAGAAGCGGAGGATCGGAAATATTAATCAACCGATTTGGATAATGTATATCCATTAAAGAAAAGCACTGAATATTATGTTTTGAAATAAAATTAATTTCTTCTTCAGCAGCTTCAATGGGCCATACGGGTGCATTTTTTTTACGCAAATTATAAATGGCAGCTGCGGAGCCATAATACCTAAGCATTTTTAATTTTTGCGCTTCCGGTACACCGGCCAACATGCTAAATGCAATAGTATATAAAAGCGCCTCTTCATTATTTGTCATTGTATAAACATCGCTAATTTATACATCTGAAATAAGCGTATTTATACTTGAGTAAGCATTAGAAAAAAACTTAAAATATTACTATGGAATCGTGATGGTAAAACTGGTACGTCTATTTTTTGCACGACCAGCTTGCGTATTGTTATCCGCAATAGGTTTGCTAGCCCCAAAACCTTTTGTAGCAATTCTCTCTTTAACAATGCCCTTGCTTATTAAATATTGTGCAATGGCGTTGGCACGTTTTTCAGACAAATTCATATTAGCTATATCAGTGCCTGTATTGTCCGTATGCCCTTCAATTAAAATAGTTGCATTTGCGCTAGACTCTAAATAATTAACCAAGGCATCCAATTCAACAAAGGAGGCGCGCGTTAATTGTGCAGCATTCACTTCAAAAAATACATTTTTAAAATCTTTGGTAAATATATTTTGAATAGGATTTAAATTAAAATACTGCGTGGTCCCGCCAAGTTGTACTACATTTTCTTTACTTAGTAAACTACTCGCATATTCGTGTTGTGGGCTATTTACTTGAATGCCCAAAGAATCAAATTCTGGAATAGAAAGTACAAAGGAACCACTGCTATCTACATTCACCATCATAAATTTAGTAGAGTCCTTAGGGTCGGCTAGTCTTACTAAACCTGGAATGGCTTTATGTGTAATGGCATCGGTAATAAAACCATTAAAATAATAAGTTCTATTTGCGCGCACATTTTCGGGCAACACCACTTTATAAATGTCTAAACCCCCACGGCTATCAATGCGGTCACTTGCAATATATCCTTCACTTCCATTACTTGCAATGGCAATACTCCCTTCATTGTCAAAAGTATTTATTGGGTAACCTAAATTGGTTGGCTTACTCCATTTTCCATCTACTTTTTTATAAGACACAAATAAATCTGTTCCGCCATAACCAGGCCAACCATTGGAAGCAAAATATAAAGTCCTGTTGTCTGCATGAATAAATGGCGTTTGATCGTCGCCTGTTGTATTAATATTGGGACCAAGGTTAAATGCTTTACCCCAAACTCCATTTTTATTTTTATAGGAGACATAAATATCAATGCCACCCATACCCCCCGGTTTATTACTACTAAAAAATAAAGCTTGACCGTCGGGGGAGATACTAGGGGCGCTTTCCCAAAAATCTGAATTGATATTGCGTCCCAAGTTTAAAGGGGCAGACCAACCATTGCCTATTTTAGATACCTTGTATATGTCATATCTGCCATATCCTATATCATTATATTCGGCGGCGTAATACAGGGTATTTAAATCGGAAGACAAACTAGGTGCTCCTTTTTTGTTGGCAAAATTTAAGGTATCTGAAAGTGTTTTCGCATACGTAAATCCATTGGCAGAAAAAGTGCTAAACAGAAAGTCTTCTCTTTTATAGGAATCTCTTCGCATAAACAATAACAAACTATCCTGTACGGTGACTGTTGGAAAATATTCCGCATCGGATGTGTTAATGCTGTCTCCAACGTTAGTCACTTTAACAGAAGCATCTGCAGGGTGCAATTTTGCAAATTGACAAATTGTGATTAAATCCTTTATGTTTTGAAGCTGATAAGGGGGTGCCTTCGTTTCATAAGTATTCAGGATATTCAATGCCTTTTCGTATTCACCCAAAGTAGTTAATGCAGTAGCATATTTTAAAATATAGGGAATACAATTTACACTATCCTTAACAATCGCTTTTTCAAAAATGTCAATGGCTTTTTGTGTTTGCTTTAGTTTAGAGTACACCTGAAACAAAGTAATATAAGGGTCTGTAAAATTGGTATCTTTTTGAATGCTAGATTGAAGCAGTTGAATGCACTGCTCATAATTTTCTGCTTCAAATGCTGCCGATGCTTTATCCATTAATTTGCGTGCCGCATTTTCATCTTGCGCATGCAAAGGATTTATCATTGTAAATGAAAAAATAACCACCCATAAAAATAGAACATGCCTATTTTTCATATTGCTATATTGAGCTGTAAATATAATTAGGGTACTTGAATGTACTTATGCAACTGCGCACTTAACTCCCATTTTGGGTTTGCTTTAACATACTCAATGACTACTGGAGTGATTTGTGCTTGCTTGTCCCATTCGGGTTGTAAGAATAATTTGCAATTTGCAGTGGTTTGTTTTGCATAGGTCTCTGCCCATTCAAAATCGGAGGCATTAAAAACCACCACTTTTAATTCAGAAGCGAGTGAAATATTTTCTGGAAGCGGTGCTTTAAACTTTTTAGGGGATAAGCATACCCAGTCCCACTGTCCTGACATTGGGCTAGAACCGGAGGTTTCTATATTGGTCTGAAAACCTGCTGCTTTTAAAGCACTGGTTAACGGCGCTAATTCATATAATAAAGGTTCGCCCCCTGTGACAATGGCCAAGCGACTTGGATGCGCTAATGCACTATTCACTATTTCTTCTATCGACAATACCGGATGCTTGCTTGCATCCCAACTATCTTTTACATCACACCATACACATCCCACATCACATCCCGCTAAGCGAATAAAAAAAGCTGCTTTGCCCTGATGGTATCCTTCGCCTTGCAAAGAATAAAACATTTCCATGACTGGATATTGTTGTGGTTGAATTTCGTTCATAGATAGTTTTTCCGGCTCCGATGAATTTAAAAAAATTCGGTTAGTTATGATAAAATTTGCCTTCGTAGGCTTTCATGGTATTCATCAACAAACCGGCAATGGTCATAAGTCCAACACCGCCGGGTACAGGCGTTATGGCCGATGCTTTCGTTATGGCTTCTTCGTAATGTACATCTCCTTTAATACGGAATCCTTTTTTTGCAGTTGCGTCTTCCACCCTGGTAATACCTACGTCAATAATCACTGCGCCGGGCTTAATCATATCAGCAGTTACAAAATTAGGAATCCCTACCGCTACCACTAATATATCGGCCTGCTGTGCCATTTTAATAGTTTCTTCTTTAGGCGTAAAACGGTGACAAAGTGTAACATGCGCATTTCCTTGTGGTCGATCACCACTTAATAAAATACTCATGGGTCTTCCCACTATATTACTACGACCAATCACTACTACATGCTTGCCCTTTGTTTCAATCTTGAAATATTCCAACATTAATAAAACACCATATGGTGTTGCAGGAATAAAAGTATCATAGCCTTGCACCATTCTTCCAATATTTGTTGGATGAAAACCGTCCACGTCCTTGTCCGGGTGAATGGCTTCAATTATTTTTTCGTCGTCTATATGCTTTGGCAAAGGAAGTTGTACTAAAATGCCGTCTACTGTTTTGTCATCATTTAACTCCTGAATCTTTGCAAGTAAATCGGCCTCCGTTATATCGTCATTAAAACGAATTAAGGAACTGCCAAATCCAGTTTCATCGCAATTTTTAACCTTACTGGCCACATAGGTTTCACTTGCGCCGTTATTGCCCACTAAAATGGCTGCCAAATGTGGCGTTCTTTTTCCAGCTGCTTGTAAGGCTTGTGTTTGTTGTAAAAGGCTTGCTTTTACGGCCGCGGAGGCTATTTTCCCATCTAGTACTAACATGGCGCAAATTTAGTTCATAGAAATGCTGTACTCTAATTTTTTTTTAAACATTCCATCCCCTGTATCTTTGCTGCTCAATTAATACCATGGAACAAAACCCAAACCAACCCCTAAATATTGAAATTAGCGAGGAAATTGCCGAAGGATCTTATGCCAACCTTGCCATTATAACGCATAGCAATGCCGAGTTTGTAATTGATTTTGTGAACGTCATGCCGGGAACCCCGAAAAGCAAGGTAAAGTCGCGCGTAATTTTAACCCCCATGCATGCCAAAAGATTTATGAAAGCCTTGGTGGAAAATGTAGAAAGATATGAGGAGGCCAATGGCCCAATTGGCGATATGTCACCTGTAGAAATTCCAATGAATTTTGGAGGACCTACCGCACAAGCATAGCGTTATCGTTTTATAAATTTTATTTACCAACCACTACTTTGTTCCGCATAACTATAGTAGCCTTCCGTGCTTACGATGATATGGTCAATTAATTTGATATCTAAAAGGGTAGCTGCTTTTTTAACTTTCTCAGTTAACAGGTCGTCCATTCTGCTAGGCATAAGCTGTCCACTTGGGTGATTGTGACAAATTATAAAACCGGTGGCTTCGTGGCTTAGCGCCAATTTAAACAATACCCTGGGATCTGCTACGGTGCCGGTTATCCCGCCCTCGCTTAAAATTTGTTCGTGTATAATTTTGTTGGCCTGGTTTAATAATAATACCATAAAAATTTCACGGGGTTCAAATTGCAAACTGTATTTTAAATGCGCAATTACGTCACAGCTTTGCATAATGTGTTTATCCAAACGCTGTTGAAATAATCTCCTGGATCCCAATTCAATGGCAGCTAATAAACGAATGGCTTTTATTTTTCCAATGCCTTTAATTTTTAATGCAAGTATATCCTTGGTAGAAAGTTTTGACAATTGTAACAAATTGTTATTGCATTTGTGCAGCAATAATCTAGCTAAATCCACTGCGTTATTTTGCGCTGTTCCTTGTTGCAGTAAAATGGCAATGAGTTCGGCGTCGGTTAAGTATTTGGCGCCCTTGGTATATAATTTATGAATAGGTTGGTCATTAAGGGCCCAGCTTTTTATGGTCATTTGAGTTTGCATTGGGCAATGTATCCTATAATTGAACGCTGTATAAGGGTATTAATACTATTAAAAAAGTAGAATTTTTACCTAAGTGAATGACTTGTTGAAAAGTCCCCCCTTTATTATATGGAAATGGCTTTACAGAATGATAACTTTGGAGCACATTCAATCTACCCATGAACCCTTCTGTTAAAATATTTGCTGGAACCGGCTCAACGGCCTTGGCAGAGAAAATTGCCCAAAGATTTGGTGCACCTATCGGAAAAATAAACATTCAAAAATTTAGTGACGGCGAGTTTCAGCCTATTTTCTTAGAAAGTGTGCGTGGAGACTATGTTTTCTTAGTACAAAGCACTTATGCACCTACCGACAATTTATTTGAATTATTATTAATGATTGATGCTGCAAAACGTGCAAGTGCTTACAAAATTATTGTGGTCATTCCTTACTACGGTTTTGCCCGTCAGGACAGAAAGGACAAGCCAAGGGTTGCGATTGGAGCAAAATTAATCGCAACTTTATTAGAAGCGGCTGGTGCCAACAGGGTAATCACCATGGACTTGCATGCGGCTCAAATACAAGGTTTCTTTGATGTGCCTGTGGATCACTTAGACAGCTCGGCCATCTTTATCCCATATATTGAATCTTTAAAATTAGAGCACCTTTGCTTTGCAGCACCGGACGTAGGAAGTACAAACCGTGTACGCGAAGTGGCCAACTACTTTAATGCCGAAATGGTAATCTGTGATAAGCACCGTAAACGCGCCAACGAAATTGCGAGCATGGTGGTGATAGGCGAAGTGGCTGGTAAAGACATCGTATTGGTAGATGATATTTGCGATACCGGCGGTACTTTGGTGAAAGCAGCAGCTTTATTAAAAGAAAAAGGTGCGAGATCGGTGCGTGCTTTAATTACGCACCCAGTATTAAGCGGAAAGGCTTACGAAAACATCGAAAATTCTATTTTAGAAGAATTGGTGGTTTGTGACACCATTCCTTTGCAACATAGCTCCCCTAAAATTAAGGTGGTAACGGTAGCGGACTTATTCGCTATTGCTATAAGAAATGCCTATGAAAATAAGAGTATTACTAGCTTATTTGTGCACTCTCAATTAAAGTCAAGAGGCTAAAAATCAACGTTTTAGATAATATTAAGTAGCAGCCTTGGTTGCTACTTTTTTATTTCCTATCTTCGCGCTCCATTATTGAGAAAGAATAATGGACGGGGTTTTGTGAAAACAAATCTCCAATTTTTAAAACAAATAGATCTCAAATGAAAACAGTTACAATCGAAGGCCACTTGAGGACCGAAGCTGGCAAAAAAGTCGCCCGCCAACTACGCTCTCAGGAAAATGTGCTAGGTGTAATTTACGGGGGTGCTACAGAAGTAAATTTCTATGCTTCTGCAAAGGCTTTTAAGCCATTGGTGTACACAAGTGAATTCCAATTAGCAGAAGTTACAGTAGAAGGTAAAACTTACAAGTGTATCTTGAAAGATTTACAATTTGACAAAGTATCAGATGCTTTAATCCATGTTGACTTATTAGAATTAGTTGACAACAAAAAAGTAATTGCTACTTTACCATTAAAATTAGTAGGTGCTGCTGCCGGTGTTAAAGCGGGTGGTAAGTTAGTTGTTAAGTTAAAGTCTTTAAAAGTAAAGGCTTTTCCAAAGGATTTAAGAGAGTTTATTGAGCTTGATATTACCAAATTAGAATTGAATGAAAACATTCGTGTTCAGGATGTTCAAGTACCAAATATCGAACTAATGAACCCTCCACGTATCCCTGTTGCTTCTATAGTTATGACACGTTTGTTAAAACAAGAAGAAACTGAGGCAGCGAAGGCGGTTAAAAAATAATTTTACATTATTTGAATATGAAATCCCTTCCCGAGTTTCGGGAGGGGATTTTTTTTGAAACCCGCGCGCGATTTTGCGTATTTTTGATTTTGAAAGGATAAATAGCCATGTCTAAATTTTTATTAGTAGGATTAGGAAATGTAGGTGCCGAATACGCACATACCCGCCACAATATCGGGTTTGATGTGCTGGATGCATTTGTCATAAAGCATGGCGGCTTTTTTAAGTTAGATCGTTTAGCAGAAGTGGCTGAAGTAAAATGGAAAGGCAAGACTTTTATATGTGTGAAGCCAACCACTTTTATGAACTTAAGTGGCAAGGCGTTTAAGTATTGGATGGACAAAGAAAAAGTAGATTTAGAAAACACCTTAACTATTGTAGACGACTTAGCATTGCCTACTTCAAAAATTCGATTACGCGCTTCGGGTTCCGATGCGGGTCATAATGGTTTAAAAGATATTCAATTAACAATAGGCACGGATGCTTATCCAAAATTGAGGTTTGGTATTGGCAATCATTTTGCAAAAGGACAGCAGATAGATTTTGTATTAGGCAAATGGGCACAGGACGAAAGAAAGTTAATAGGTATAAAAATCCAACACTGCGTGGAGGTGATAGAATCCTTTGCAGCAGTAGGGTTATCGCGTACCATGACCATGGCGAATGCGTTGGATATTAAAGAGGCATAAGTATTTACATTGAACGATTAAAATATTTTTATGAGTATATTTTGTATTGGAAGAAATTATGTGGAGCATGCACATGAGTTAGGAAATGAAGTGCCTACTTCGGCAATTATATTTATGAAGCCGGATACTGCATTGTTACCAAAAGGCGAAAATTTTTCTATCCCTAGCTTTACTAATGATTTGCATTTTGAAGGAGAACTCGTATTGCGTGTAAGTAAGAAAGGCAAAAATTTAATCGAGTTACACCCGGCTGGTATTCCAGTAATTGAATATTGCGATGCAATTAGCGTAGGGATTGATTTTACTGCACGTGATTTACAAAATAAGTTAAAAGAAAAAGGATTGCCTTGGGAAAAAGCAAAAGCATTTGACAATGCCGCAATACTAGGTGAGTGGCATCCATTAACATCTGAAATTTTATCAGGGCCCATTCATTATACTTTAGCAAAAAATGGCACCACTGTACAAACGGGCAATTCAACCTTAATGATATTTCCATTAGACAAAATATTAGCGGGTATTACGGAGTATTTTACGATCTATCCTGGAGACTTAATATATACGGGAACACCTGCTGGTGTAGGCCCTACTGCCAAAGGGGATGTATTTGAAGGGTTTTTTGAAGGACAGTCGGTTTTTAGTCTCAAAGTGAACCCATAAATTCAAAAAAATTAAGTAGTTTTGCCACCCTTTTGAGGGTATAACCAATAGGTTCTGGCGAGGTAGCTCAGTTGGTTAGAGCACAGGATTCATAACCCTGAGGTCCCGGGTTCAAATCCCGGTCTCGCTACATGAAAATCAAGGACTTACGTTAAATCGTGGGTCCTTTGTTGT
>CAIOYQ010000099.1 GCA_903862505.1 uncultured Bacteroidota bacterium | reverse complement strand
CAATTTGCCATCAATAAATAAGACCATCGCCGTGCCATCTGCTGAAATGGATAGGGGAGCTTGATTCGTTCCATTATTGTTAAGTTCATTAATTGCAGAAGCTGGGCCATAGCCATTGGGTCCTTTTTTAGAAACAAAGATGTCCTCATTCCTATTTAAATCACTTCTGCCTCTTCCACAAAAATATAAATATTTATCGTCTGCTGAAATAACAGGGATATATTCTCCGCCAACTAAAGTATTAATATTGGGCCCCATATTAAATACTTTTATATTTGGGTCGGTTGGTTTATTTAAAATAGAAAGTAAATTATTTATTTTTTTTCTATCACTTTTAAAGTAGGGTAAATACTTTAAAACCGTCTTTGATGCATTTATCCAATTCTTTTTTTCAATGTCTTCGCTAATTATTTTTTGTAAAGCATTGAAGGCTTTTTCATTGGGGGCCGCTAATTTTATAAATTCATCATATTTCGGCAGCATGCTTTTATCAAATGAGCTACTTAAATATAATCCATCGCCTAAGATTGCAATGGAGAGGTCTGCTTCACTTAAACTATCTAATAATGTTTCGTTTATATTTTCTTTCTTCCTGAAATCTTCTTTAAATTTATTGATGGTTCTTTTTTCTCCATCGTCTGTAAATATTTTATAATAGCTTATTAATGCACTGTCTTTATAAATTCCGTCTATAAGGTCAATACAGAATTCTAAACTACTTAAATCCTTATTCTTTAATGCTAGGTGATATAAGGAGTCTTCTGCTATCTCAACAAAGCTATTGGAGGGGAAATTAGTAATAAAGTATTTATAATTATCTGTGGTTTTATCGGCAGTATTTTCCTTGTATTGCATTTCTTCAAAAGCAGAATATGCGGAATCATAAAATTTTGATTTAGGCCATTTATTTAAAAAGGATAAAAATGCTTCGGAGCTGTTAGTTGTTTTTGCATTATTAAATTCAAATGCTTCAATTTTTTCTTTCGCTTTATTCTTTAAAAAAGAGCTTGGGTATTTATATAGAAAATCATTAAATGCCTCAATAGTATTTAGAGAGGTGGCTTCTTCAAAAGCCTTATTATCTCTTAATTCAAGCGCTTTTTTAAACTGGGTGGCATCGGGGAAGTTTTCAATAAAGTTTTGATAAGAACTAACGGTATTTTCTAATTTTGCTTTTTCAAAGCCTTTTTCGTCTCTTAATTCTACAGCCTTTTTAACCTGGGCTGCATCGGGGAAGTTTTGTATAAAATTTTGGTAGGAGGCAACTGTATTTTCTAATTTTGCTTTATCAAATCCCAGTTGGTTCCTCGTATTTTTTGCTTGGGGAACTTGCTTTGCGGATGGGTATTTGTTTATAAAACTTTGATAATCCTCAATTGTATTTAACCTGCTTGCTTCTTCAAATGCAATTGAATGAATAGCTTTAAGGGATTCTGTCCTTAAAAACTGATCCGCTTCTGTGTAGAATTCTAAAAAATGGGTATATCCATTAATTTCATTCTTTAATTTTGCTTCACTATATGCGCTGTCAATTATATTTTTAATAACTACTTCAATACTAAATTCATCTATTTCATTTTCTTTTAGTTTTTTTATTTCTTTTTCTTCTTTCAAATTTTTATATACCAATCTTAATTTTTGTGTATTCTTATATGCGTCTTCTAAATTATATTTTGAGTAGTTATTGTTTGATAGTAAGAATGAATAAGCGTAAAGGGCATCTACATTGTCTGGTTCCTCATTTAAAATTTTTAAGGTTTGTTTTTCTACTTTTTCTATTTGTCCTTTTTCAAGCCTTTTGATTAATCTGCTTTGAGCAAAGGATAATTTAGCAAAGGATAGCACAACAAGTAGCACTAAAAGTTTAGCAACATTTTTTCTCATATATCTATAAAATTTTAAAGACAATAATTATTTCTTAGGCCCCATTTGAAGGGTATACCCTAAATTTAAAATAAATTCCAGGGTCCCAAAACCTTGTTTTGCTTTTCCTTGGTAAACATCAAGTCCATAGTAATAAGCGTAATCCAGCTTGCCAGCAAATTCTAAATAAAGATGCTTTTTAAAAGTACTCCTCAACGCATATTCTACACCTGTGTTCCAACCCCCAAACTGAAATTTTTGATCATTTTTTTGACCGAATAAACTATTTTCAACATGGGGGATTAATGGACCTATTCCCACTTTAGCTAAACCATCAAAGTCAATGGATTGAGTAGATAAATTTTTAAATCTTTTTCTCTTTACAATATTGAATAATAAAAAATTCGCGCCATTATTTAAATAGTAATAATTTTTAGAGGTGCCTGTACCCGTTTTTGAAAAAACAAAGCTAGAATCCACTGGACGTCCATTAAAAGTGCCCACCATATTTACTGTTTGACCATTTTTAAAGAGTGCTTTAGTATGATCAAAATTAATTTCAAAAGCCAAGTCTTTTTCTTTGTCAATAAAATATCCAATCCGATAATTATATTGTGGGATACTCAATGCTAAAGTAAATAGCGCATCATCCCAACCTGGATTATCAATTAAGTCAACATTCTTAAATGTAAAATTATTGCCAAGACTTGGTTGGTGAATACTTACGTTTGAGTTTGTGTAATATGCCTTATTATATCCCCAAGAAAAGTAAAATTCTCCTTTTCTTTCCTTTTTCTGTGCTACTACAGTTATCGTAGTAATGGACAATACAAAAATGCTTATGTACTTTATGAATGTATTCACTATTTTTCCTTTTGGCAAAGGTACTGTAAAAATACACGCATGATTCGTCGAAATGGGCTGTTTATAATCATATTTTTTAGGTATTTTTGTTACCAGAATTTTTATTTATGAAGCAGCAGCTAAAAGCGCTATCAAATGCATTGGAAGGGGATCTTTTTTACGATAAAATGATGAAAACCTTATATGCGACAGATGCTTCTAGTTATAGAGAGTTGCCGTTGGCGGTAGCCATTCCCAAAACCAAACAAGATATTTCCCTTTTAATCCAATTTGCTTCCACTCATCAAACCTCCTTAATTCCTCGAACTGCAGGAACTTCTTTGGCAGGACAGGTAGTGGGAAATGGGATTATTGTAGATGTATCCAAACATTTTAATCAAATATTAGAGTTAAATACAACTGAATCATGGGTGCGTGTTATGCCTGGAGTGATAAGAGATGAACTAAACTTATTTTTAAAACCGCATGGATTATTTTTTGGACCAGAAACCTCAACAGCCAATAGGGCTATGATGGGCGGAATGGTGGGTAATAATTCCTGTGGGTCCAATTCGGTGGTGTACCGTAGTACAAGGGAACATTTATTGGAAGTAACTGCTTTTTTAAGCGATGGTTCCGAAGTAGTTTTTAATAGTGTAAGCACCGATGATTTTCATGCAAAATGTGCGTTGAATACTTTGGAGGGAAGTATTTATAAATCTGTTAGATCCATTTTAAGTAATTACGATAATCAAGTTGAAATTAGAAAAGAGTTTCCAAAGAAATCGGTGGAAAGAAGAAACACTGGATATGCAATTGATATATTGGTAGAGACCGATCCATTTACAGCAGGTGGGGATGACTTTAATTTTTGTAGTTTAATTGCAGGTTCGGAGGGTACCCTTGCCTTTATCACCGAGATAAAATTAAATGTAGTGCCCGCTCCTCCAAGGGAAACAGGGTTATTATGCGTGCATTTTAATTCCATTGATGAAAGTTTACATGCTAATTTAATTGGGTTAAAATATAAGCCAAGTGCGAGTGAGCTTATTGATCATTATATTTTAGAATGTACCAAGGAAAATAAAGAGCAAAGTAAAAATCGCTTTTTTGTTCAAGGGGATCCGGGTGCGATACTTGTTATTGAATTTGTTAAAGAAACCAAAGAAGAAATTTTAGCATTAACCAATGCAGTAGAAGCCGATATGCGGGCTGCAGGATTAGGATATCATTTTCCTGTTTTATTTGGAGAAGACACCAAAAAAATATGGGCACTACGAAAAGCAGGTTTAGGCTTGCTTAGTAATTTACCTGGAGATGAAAAAGCAGTGCCGGTAATTGAAGATACGGCAGTAGATGTAAATGATTTGCCTAATTATATTCGCGACTTTAATGAGATTTTAAAAAAGCATGGATTGTACTCGGTACATTATGCGCATGCGGGATCGGGGGAAATTCATTTAAGACCCATTATTAATTTAAAGACAGTGGAAGGGAATAGGTTGTTTAGAACCATTGCCGAAGAAGTAGCCACTTTGGTGAAAAAATACAATGGCTCTTTAAGTGGAGAGCATGGAGATGGAAGACTAAGAGGAGAATTTATCAAGCAAATGGTGGGTGAGAAAAACTATGCCTTGTTAAAACAAATTAAAACCATCTGGGATCCCAATCATATTTTCAATCCCAATAAGATTGTAGATACGCCGTCTATGAATACGATGCTGCGTTACGAGCCAGGGCAACTAACCCCTGAATTTAAAACCATCTTTCGTTTTCATAAGCAGGATATACTGCAACATGCAGAACAATGCAATGGCTCTGGGGATTGCAGGAAAACACATTTGTCTGGCGGCACTATGTGTCCTTCCTTTATGGCCACAAGAGATGAAAAAGATACTACTAGGGCGCGCGCCAATATTTTAAGAGAGTTTTTAACCCATTCCGATAAACAAAATAGATATGACCATAAAGAAATTTATGATGTGATGAGTTTATGTTTAAGTTGTAAGGCCTGTAAGAGTGAATGTCCTTCCAATGTGGATATGGCAAAATTAAAAGCCGAATTTTTACAACATTATTATGATGCAAATGGAGTGCCTTTCAGGGCCAAGCTTATTGCTAACTTCACCAAGGCTGCTAAACTAGGATCTTTTTTCCCTTCGCTTTATAATTTAGTAATGCGCAATGCAGTCACTGGAGGAATGATCAAAAAGATAAGTGGTTTTGCCATTCAACGTTCCATGCCTAGTTTGTCAAAGCAAACATTACAGGCTTGGTATAATAAATCCTATAGCGCGCCAAAAAATCCAATCAAGCAGGTGTATTTGTTTTGTGATGAATTTACCAACTATAATGACGCAGCAATTGGCATCAAAGCCATTCAATTGTTAACGACACTTCATTATGAAGTAATTATACCAAGACATTTGGAAAGTGGCAGAACCTGGTTATCGAAAGGCTTGGTTAGAAAAGCAAAAGAAATTGTAAATATAAACTTGAATTTGTTAGGGAATTTGATAAGTGCTCAACATCCCCTCATTGGATTAGAGCCTTCGGCGATCTTAACTTTTAGAGACGAATATCCCGATTTAGCGAATGACGAAAACTTATCTGCTGCCAACAACTTAGCGACCAATAGTTTTTTTATAGACGAATTCTTAGCCAAAGAAATGGAGGGTGGCTTTATTACCAAGGAACAATTTACCAATGAGTCAAAATCCATTTTATTACATGGACATTGTCAACAAAAGGCGGTAGGTTCCTTAGCCGACTCTGTTAAAGTGCTTTCTTTTCCTGCTCATTATAGTGTAGAAACTATTCCTTCGGGTTGTTGTGGCATGGCGGGCTCCTTTGGGTATGAAAAAGAGCATTATGAAGTTTCCATGAATATAGGGGAGTTGGTTTTATTCCCTAAAGTAAGAGCCCATAAAGACACCTGTACCATTGCAGCGCCGGGAACCAGTTGCAGGCATCAAATTAAAGATGGAACCGGTGTACATGCTTTGCACACTGTGGAAGTGTTGTTTGAGGCCTTGGCATAGATTTTATAACTTCTTTTTACATTGGCAGTATTTATATTATTTAATATAGTAAT
>CAIOYQ010000098.1 GCA_903862505.1 uncultured Bacteroidota bacterium | reverse complement strand
GTGGCAGAAATTGTCGAATCAATAACTACTGGACTTCCAAATTGTGCATTTGTTGTCAATGAAATTAGGAAAATGCCAATTATAAGTATTGTTTTTCTCATGGTTATTTTTTTTATTTCTATACTGTTCATTTTGATTTCAGGGGTCAGTGTTTACAATGACCGCTAACATGTTGATTCCTAAACAAACCACCATCGGCTGGTGCCTGTTTTGGACATACCCGTTTACTTGGGAATAACTCTTTCCTAATCGTTCACTCAACCAAGTTTGCTTGATTCCTTTCTCTTCCATTACCTCTTTTATGCGGTTCATTGATTTGAATTGAAATGTAAATGTAACAAATCAAGTATAAAAAAGTGATTTATCCAACGAAAATTATATTGTATTTCAATATAGATATCAGATTGTAGTCATTGTTTCTTCAATTCTAAAGGAATTGGAATGACTAAATTTATAGAGAATACCATAATCAATGAAAAATAGCTGCAACTTTCGTCAATAAGGGGAGCAAATAAAAAGATAAAAGGGTTATACTTGTATAGTGTAACCCTTTTTTTATTTTATGAATAAGCCAGTTCAATTTCTAAAAAAGTACCGAAATGAATTCATAGTGGGCATACTTGTGTTTCTCTTTTTTATTTTTAGAGATGTAATCATGTCCATTAGAAATGATGGCTTATTTATCTATCATTGAGTTAGGCGAGTTGCATCTTTTCAAAATTATTATCTAAATTGAATTACTAAAACAAGCATTCAAATGAGTAATCTACAATATATAGAGAGCGCCAAGAAGGAATTTGAATATTATAAATTATTGGCTGAAAAAACATTCGGCCAACTCACAGATGACCAGCTTTTTAATCAGTTTAATGGTGAGAGTAATAGTATTGCGACGATTGTAAAACACTTATGTGGTAATATGCTTTCTCGTTGGACTGATTTTCTAACTACAGATGGTGAAAAAGAATGGAGGAAAAGAGACGAAGAATTTGAAAATGACATCTGCACTCGTGAAGAATTATTACAAAAATGGCAAGAAGGATGGTCTTGTTTATTTAAGGCGCTTGATTCAATTTCTGATGATGACTTATCAAGAGTTATCTATATAAGAAATCAAGGCCATACTATTTTAGAAGCTATCAATAGACAACTTTCGCATTATCCTTATCATATTGGTCAAATTGTTTTTATTGGAAAAATGTTGAGCGATAAGAATTGGAACTCATTGTCTATTCCTAAAGGGGGGTCAAAAGAGTACAATCAAGATAAAATTTCTAAACCTAAAACTAATATTAACCCTTAAGTTTCCTAATAGTCACATACTCAATCATCGCATTATAGTTGCATCTTTCGTCAATAAGGGGAGCATTATTATCAAGGGTTTATGAAGTTAATACTTTGTAAACCCTTTTTTCTTGCAAAAAAATTGCAAAAACTTTAAGAAGAAAAATGAAAAATAATGAAGAGGAATGAAAATTCGTCACGAAGTTATTTTTCCGACACTTGACTTTTATGCAAAAACTATTTAGAAGAAAAATATAAATCGAAAGATGTTTATCAGCGAAATATAAAAACTAAATTTTTATTACAGTCCACCGATTTTATACACTCTTACATGACCAGCATTGATGCCAGCTCCAACATTCCATATCGCACCTATAGCTACTGTCTTACAATCTGAAGCGATAGCAACGGAAGTTCCAGAATTATCGTCAGCTGCTTCGCCATCGATATCTGCCACAATCTTTGTCCAAGTGCCAAGAATGTTATGATAAACCCTTACCTGACCAGCGTTGCTGCCAATGCCATCATTGTTTGGCGCTCCGATGGCTACTGCAGTTCCATCAGAAGAGATAGAAACTGACCACCCAGAATTATCACCAGCTGCTTCGCCATTGATACCTGACCCAATCTTTGTCCAAGTGCCAGCAATGTTATTATACACCCTTACCTGACCCGCGTCAATGCCACCTCCATCATTGTATGCCGAGCCAATGGCTAATATAGTGCCATCTGAAGAGATAGAAACGGAACTAGATTTAACAGAATAATCGTCATCTATTTCGATGTCCATATCTGCCCCAACCTTTATCCAAGTGCCAGCAATGTTTTTAAACACTCTTGTCAGATTGTTGCCGCCTATGGCTACTGTAGTGCCATCTGAAGAGATAGAAACGGAAACTCCAAACAAACCATACGCCAATATTCCATCGATATCTACCCCAATCTTTGTCCAAGTGCCAGCTATGTTTTGATACACCCTTACATGACCCGCGTTGTTTTTGCTTCCATCATTATATGGCGCACCTATGGCTACTGTACTTCCATCTGAAGAGATAGCAACGGAGTACCCAAAATTATCATAAGCTGCTTCGCCATCGATATCTGCCCCAATCTTTGTCCAAGTACCAGTAATGTTTTTATACACCCTTACCTGACCCGCGTTGGTGCCGACTCCATCATTCAATTTCGCGCCTATAGCTACAGTGGTGCCATCTGAAGAAATTGCAACTGATGTGCCAGATTGGTCATTCGCTGCTTCGCCATCGATATCTGCCCCAATCTGCGTCCAAGTGCCAGCAATGTTTTGATACACCCTTACATGACCCGCGTCATTGCCGTTTGCATAATTGTTTGCTGCGCCGATGGCTACTGTAGTGCCATCTGAAGAGATAGCAACGGAATTCCCAGATTGGTTATAAGCTGCTTCGCCATCGATATCCACTCCTATTTTGGTCGTAGCAGCTGTCAACTGCCTTGAACCGCCAATTAAATTAACCCATGCTGTTCCATCGTAAATTTGAATTTCTCCTTTGGAGCCACAATCGTTACACCAAACCATTAACCCAGCAGCAGGAGTGCTAATGTTATTTCTTTGAAATGCAGTCATGCGAGGTGGTAACAAACCTCTGCTAGTAGAACTTATATCTAATTGAGATGAAGCGTTTGGAGTATTAGTGCCTATGCCTATTTGCGCTTGGGTTAGCGTTGTTGCGCATAATAATGCGAAAAGGAGAATGCTTTGTTTCATATTAGTTAAATAGGGTTTTTCAAATGATTTTGATTGCCATCAAACTTGAAGATACATTATTCTAGC
The DNA here is from genome assembly GCA_903862505.1 of uncultured Bacteroidota bacterium. Lineage (GTDB taxonomy): Bacteria > Bacteroidota > Bacteroidia > Chitinophagales > Chitinophagaceae > Sediminibacterium. The sequence goes on along the minus strand of CAIOYQ010000098.1, from coordinate 1,095 downwards.
TAAATCAATTAATACCTTTTATTTTCTTGAACTTTTTTTATTTTTGATTGAAAATCAATGTATGAAAACTCCATTCAATAAATTTTTATATGTAGGGTTTTTGGCCCTAGGTTTGTACCAAGCTTTGCAGCATAAGGATTACATACAAGCCGCCTCATCAATGGGTATCGGACTAGCATTTGATCCTTTTAATCCAGATCAAAAATGGAATAACCGACCAACTTGGCAAAAAGCAGTGCTGATTACACATCTAGCTTTAGTTGCAGCAACGTTTGGTTTTGGAATGGGCTTGAACGATAAATAAATTTCCTGCAATTTTTATTTTAAAAATTTTTTACTTTTTTATTCGTGACATATGTCATATTTAAAAGTCAAGTTAAAAAGTATGTTTACCTAGCTAAACCTAAAACCAATTACGATGAAAACGACAAAACAAAAAAGTTGGCTAGATAAATTAAACGAAGAAAAAGAGTCGAAAACAAAACGAATTGATTTTGACTTTGCTGATATTCCGGCAGGTAGTATGATGTTTATCGCAACGCCAAAACTCATTGACCAGTATATTAAAGAAATTAAGGTTGGAAAACATATAGACATTAAAACATTACGGAAAGACCTTGCTTTAGCAAATAATGCAGACTACACTTGTCCTGTAACAACAGGAATATTTTTACGAATTGTGGCAGAAGCAAACTACGAAATGTTACAACAAGGTAAACGTCTATCAGAGATCACACCATTTTGGAGAGTAATAGAACCGAATAGCACATTAGCCAAAAAACTTACTTTTGGACAAGAATTTTTACAAAACCAAATTGCTATAGAAAGCGCAATTAGTACTTAATTAATTTTACTTTTTCAAATATATGGTTATAAAAAAAGCCTCACATTGCTGTGAGGCTTTTTAATTTTTAAAAGGCTGCAAAAACTATTACAACGCCTTGTGCGCACCATCACAAAATCCTGGATTTGCTGTATGCTTACAATTACACATATAGGCTGTTTTAGTTTCTTCCGCTACAAATACTTTTGGAACAAAAGAAGAACCTTTATGAGAACCATCACAAAATGGCTGATTAGTTGAATTTCCGCAAG
>CAIOYQ010000097.1 GCA_903862505.1 uncultured Bacteroidota bacterium | reverse complement strand
TTTAATAGGACGTAGTTTAGAGGATGTGATTATTGAGCCTGTTCGTTCTATTTTAATACCTGGTTTTGATGAATTGAAAAAGGCATGTAAGGCTGCGGGTGCTTTGGGTGGTGGTATTTCAGGCTCAGGACCATCCATCTTTTTTTTAAGTAAGGAAAGAGATACAGCATTGGCAGTAGAGCAAGAAATGAAAAAATTATATGAAGGCTTGGCTTTGGCGCATCATACTTATGTGACTACGATTAATCTAAAAGGGGTGGAGATAGAGGGGCAGGGGAAATTTAGTGCAAAATAGATATATCTAAATTTTCATAAGTGTAGCGTTGGATTTATCTTTTTAAGTATGTAAAAAACAAAAATTTGGATTTAATTTTTAAGTCAAATGATAAACGCTGAAACTCAATGATAGCAAGCATCATATTTTCTAAGATTTGATCTATAAATCAAATCAGAAAAAAGAAATAATACTAGCTTAAAAATTAACAAATGTTAATTTAAAATAGAAGCAACAAGTTAAAAATTAAAGGTTTAATTAAAGTTGAAATAGAATATAAGTTTAAAATAAATAGAGATGCATTATTATAGTTTAGGGAAACAATCACCGAATGTAGATTTTAAGACGGCTGCCATCACTGGTCAGGCGCCGGATAAGGGATTGTATTTTCCAACTACTATTCCTCAATTTACCCCTGAACAAATTGAAAGGTTCAAAACCTTAGACAAAGCTACTTTGGCTTTTGAAGTTATGAAGCCCTATGTGGGCGGCACAATTGACGACACTTCCTTACAGCAAATTTGTGCAGAGACCATCAATTTTGAATTTCCATTAGTTCCTATTACTGAAAATATTGCTACTTTAGAATTATTCCACGGACCTACCTTAGCTTTCAAGGATGTGGGTGCAAGATTCATGAGCAGGTGTTTGGGTTATTTTGCAAAACAGGAAAGTGCAGCAATACTTCAATCAAAACCCAATACGGTATTAGTAGCCACAAGTGGCGACACAGGCGGCGCGGTGGCGAATGGATTTTTGGGCGTGGAGGGAGTGAATGTAATTATTTTATATCCTAAAGGGAAAGTGAGTCCTATTCAGGAGTTACAATTAACCACTTGTGGTCAAAACATTACGGCATTAGAAGTAGATGGAACTTTCGACGATTGTCAAGCAATTGTGAAAGATGCATTCATGGACGCGGAATTAAACGCTGCCTATAAATTAACATCGGCAAATTCTATTAACGTTGCAAGATGGTTACCACAACAGTTGTATTACTTTTTTGCATGGCAGCAATGGGTGGCTAAATATGGCGATCAAACGCCGATGCATATTGTTGTTCCTAGTGGCAACTTTGGAAATATTTGTGCGGGCATGATGGCGAAAGCAAGTGGATTGCCTTTAGGGCATTTTGTTGCGGCCTGTAATGTTAATAATGTTGTCACTAGATATTTGCAAACGGGTAATTATGAAATTCATAAAGCAGTTGCTACCGTTTCCAATGCAATGGACGTGGGTAATCCCAGTAATTTTATACGCATCATGGAAATAATACAAAACAATTTTGAAAGTTTACAAAAAGGATTAAGTAGTTATAGTTATGATGACGCTGCTACTGCATCTGCCATACATCGTGTATATAAAACCACTCATTATATTTTAGATCCGCATGGAGCGATTGCATTTTTAGCAGCTGAGCAGTTTATAAAAGAACAAGAAGGCGCGCGCTCGCTTATTTTAGAAACTGCACATCCTGTAAAATTTCCAGAAGTGGTGGAAGAAGCCATTGGTCAAACTATTGAAATCCCCGATTCTGTAAAATATTTATTGGGCAAAGAAAAAGTAGCTATCCCAATAGGAGCAAGCTTCGCAGGATTTAAAGACTGGATGTTAAGCAAGGCAGGGAGTTAATTTACTGCTATGTTTTTTAAAAATGCTGAAGCATTTATAATGGGCAATGTTTCACTCGAAGCTTTCATCAACTGCATGTCACTTGTTAAAAAATAGTCCATTTTAAAAGTCAGCGCCGTTTGAACTTGAATCGCGTCTTCAATATCTTTAAAATCAGTGAACAATGCTTTTTGAATGTCTTCTTTGGTAATATCAACTACAGAAATAAAAGAAAGTAAATTTAATAAGATTTGTTTTGTGTTTTTGATATCATATTGCTTTATTAAAAAATAGGATAAGGTATGTATTGTAGCTCCACATACAAAACCCTTTATCGATCCTCTTTCCACTTCTTTAATAACTGTTTCGATATCCGCATGATTCTTTCTTAGAAGCGTAAGATCTAATAACACATTGACGTCAAAATATATTTTATAAGCCATATTTTTTCTTTTTGCCTTTATAGTATTCTTCTTTCCAATTAAAATTTTCATCCATCGCTGGTTTTGGCAAGGTATTTAATAAATCTACTAAAGATTGTTTCTTAGGCTTTGTGATTACTTTAAAATAATCTTCCACCAATTCAGATACACTCGTGTTTTTTTGCGCTGCATACTTCTTTACTTGATCGAGTAAGGGTTGCTCAATGGTTATGTTTAATCTTGCTTTCATCGTATCTATATTAAGTATTCTATAAAGATACGTATTAATTAAATTTATGCGCATAAATGAATTTAATTTTTTTTGCTCTGTTTGGTGAATCTATCCCCTTTATTGAATTCAAAATCAAGTATTTATACCCCATTTTCATGTGTATTTAGAACAGTCCTTCAATTACAAAAATTAGGTATATTTATTTCTCAAATATGGAAACCATGAAAGGATTCGTCTTATTATTAATAATGGTCTTTGGGTTGCAGGGACTAGATGCACAAACCACATTAAAAACAACCACAGCGCAAACGCGTCAAGCCACTTATTGCAACCCAATTAATATTGACTATGGATTTTGTCCCATCCCCAATTTTGTACAAAATGGAAAGCATCGTGCCACCGCGGATCCAGTGATGGCAGTATATGACAATAAATATTTTATGTTTAGTACCAACCAGTGGGGTTACTGGTGGAGTGAGGACATGAAGGATTGGAAATTTTTACCACATCAATTTTTAAGACCTTGGAATAAAGTGTATGATGAATTGTGCGCACCAGCCACACTAGTAATGGGCGACAGCTTGTTTGTAATTGGAAGTACGTATGAAAAAAACTTTACCCTTTGGTATAGCACCAACCCCACTAAGAATGAATGGAAAATTGCAGTAGATAGTTTTAAAGTTGGGGCTTGGGATCCAGGATTATTTTTAGACGATGACAACCGCTTATATATTTATCATGGGTCTAGTAATTTTTATCCTATTTATGGACAAGAGTTAAATCGTAAAACATTTGAACCTCTTACCGAGAAAAAACCAATGATCCATTTGGTGGATAGCATTCATGGATGGGAGCGTTTTGG
>CAIOYQ010000096.1 GCA_903862505.1 uncultured Bacteroidota bacterium | reverse complement strand
CGCACTTCCATCCGCGCCCGGAGGAGTGGGCAATGCTAAAAATATAATCTCTGCGTCCTCAATGGCTTCTTCTAACCCTGTGGTAAAATTTAAACGACGCTCTTTAATATTTCTTAAAAATATTTTTTCTAAACCTGGTTCATAAATGGTGATTTGACCCCCACTTAATTTTTCTACTTTCACCTTATCTATATCCACGCAAGTAACCTTGTTGCCTGTTTCAGCAAAACAAGTGCCTGTGACCAAGCCAACATAGCCCGTACCTATTACTGCTATTTTCATTTACTTACTTTTATTAATTAAAAAAAGATTTTACCCCTTCCACAATATAAGACAATTGTTCCGCATCCATCTCCGTATGGATAGGCAATGAACAAACACAAGGGGTTAACGCATCTGTTACAGGCAATTCCAAATGTGAATTATTTTGGTGGCTAAACATTTTTTGCAAATGACCCGGCACCGGATAATAAATCATACATGGAATTTCCTTTGCACTTAAATGTGCGATAAATTTTTCTCTATCTACCTGCTTTAATTGCATGGTATATTGATGAAATACATGTGTTGTGTAGTTAGCAGTGGCAGGCGTTTCAATTTGTGCAATACCTGCAAAAGCATCAGAATAATATTTTGCTACTGCTTGTCTTGCATTATTATAAGCATCTAAATGTGCTAGTTTAATATTTAAAATTGCTGCTTGAATAGAATCCAATCTTGAATTACATCCAACTACATCATGATAATATCTTTCTGACTGACCATGGTTGGCAATCATTGCCATTTTATCGGCCAATGCTTTATCATTCGTAAACAAAGCACCTCCGTCTCCAAATGCCCCTAAATTTTTACTTGGATAAAAAGAGGTAGCTCCAATATGTCCAATGGTACCCGTTTTCTTTTTGGTACCATCCGAAAAAGTATAATCACATCCAATGGCTTGTGCATTATCTTCTATCACATATAAATTATGTTCCTTTGCAATGGCCATTATTTCTTCCATAGGCGCAGCTTGTCCATATAAATGAACCGGCACGATGGCTTTTGTTTTAGGGGTAATGGCTTTTTTTAAGCTTTCTATATCCATGCAATAAGTCACCGGATCCACATCTACAAAAACAGGGGTTAAATTTAGCAGTGCCACTACTTCGGTAGTAGCGATATAGGTAAAGGAAGGAGTAATTACTTCGTCTCCAGGTTTTAAACCCAGTGCCATCATGGCTATTTGTAAAGCATCCGTGCCATTTGCACAGGGGATCACATGATCAATTGCCAAATAAGTACTCAAATTTTGAGTAAAATCCTTTACTGCTTTACCATTAATGTAAGCAGCTGAATCCAAAACTTCATGTATCGCCGCATCCACCTGATCCTTAATGGCTAAGTACTGCGTTTTGGTGTCCACCATCTGAATTTTTCTCATCCTATAAATTTTAGCAAAATTACAATAAAAAGACTGATTTTTGCCCTTAGAACCACTTTCCATGCTATTGTATAAGCTATTCTTATTTTGCTATCCCCAAATTGCCAAATTGCTAGGATTATTTAATCCTAAGGCTAGGCTATGGAGCATTGGGCAACAACAAGTATGGGAAGAGGTTGCCGAGCATGAAAAGAAATTACAGGGCCAACCCATTATTTGGATACATGCCGCATCCTATGGAGAATTTGAACAGGGCTTGCCCATTATTGAAGCCATTAAACTTCAATTTCCAAAGTATAAAATTTGGTTAACTTTTTT
>CAIOYQ010000095.1 GCA_903862505.1 uncultured Bacteroidota bacterium | reverse complement strand
GTCAATTGATTTAGCTGCATTCCCCGCTCCAAAATACAAGCAAGCAATTTTATAATAGAACACCAAAACGCGGTGACTATCCATATACATTTCAATTTCTTTGAGATTATCTTCCATCCTTGGAATCATCACCAAACCCTCGCTAAACGTGCCTTCTAGGAAGTGTTGATTAATTTTAGCAATGTATAAATAAACAAAAGACTGAATTAAGTTATTCTTGTTGTTGAGTACAATTGGAGTTTCACTAAACTGTTCTAACAAACAAATAGTTTCTTTAAACTTATCTCTATTCTTTAAATCAAAATGGGCACTAATTAAATTGTGTAAGCCTTTGATATATTGTGCCGATTCAATTTGCTTCATGCCCTCTTCTTTCTCATAGAGGTCCACCCATTTTTGAGCGTATCTATAATGCATTAAAAAATCCTGTGTAATAAAACCATACCAACAATAACATTGATAACGGTATAGTCTTTCATAAAATCCTTTTACCAATTTAACGCGCTCAATAATTGGATCCTGTATTAACGCGTCCAATGTTTTTCGATCTTCTTGGTTACGCGCATGTCCATGTTGAATATACCAACTGTATAATTGTAAACTTAGGTTGGAAGTTTTTGCAATCAATTCCAAGCGTATATTTACTTCATCAATTTCATCACTTAACTGTTTCGCTCTGTCTTGCATACTTCGAGTAATATGCAAGGACTCAATTTTCTTTTCTAAAAATAATACCTGTAATAAAAAAGTAACCTGATTATTTTGCTTGGTTAGTGTTTTTATTTTATCCAATAAACGAAGACTTTGTAAATACAAACCCTTGTTGTACAAAATTTTGGCGTGGTCTAATTGCTCATGAATTTGCAGGTCAATATTTTCACTTTGCTTTAGAATCCTCAGACTTGATAAAATCTGATCATATAAGTGTGCCTTTAAATTGGACAATTGCTGTTTTTGTATAGATTCGTTTTTATGAAGCAGTTCCTCCTCGTCATAGTCCTTCATTTTGTCGAGTGCATCAAATAACTGGACAATTTTTAAATCAGCCGACGCAGAGTTGCGGGCAGCATACAACTTAAAGTTGCGCTTTTCCCCCTTCTCAAGGGATTTTACCAAAATAAATAAGGCGTCGGTGCTGAGGTTGGGCATCGTAGCTGAATTTAGTTCAAGTTATTGAATATCAATTAATTAATCAAAAAATATAACGCTTATACATTGTAAAATAGGCATAATTTTGATGTGAATTACTTGTGAATATGGGGTATTTTGAGGCAATAAACGGATTTTTTGCCCGTTTGTCATCCATAAACGATTGTAAATCAATAATATGAGCCAAAAAGTATTCATTTTTGATACCACTTTAAGAGACGGGGAACAGGTGCCAGGTTGTAAGCTCAATACCAAGGAAAAATTAGTGATTGCCGTAAGGTTGGAGGAGCTCGGTGTGGACATTTTAGAAGCGGGTTTCCCTGTTTCCAGCCCTGGCGATTTTGAGTCGGTGAATCAAATTGCCAAGACCTTAAAAAATACCGTGGTGTGCGGATTAACCAGAGCAGTGCAAAATGATATCGAAGTGGCAGCCGAAGCTTTAAAACCAGCAAAGCGTTTTAGAATTCATACCGGTATTGGTACTTCGGACTTACACATCAAACATAAATTCAATAGTACAAGAGAAGAAATTATTGAGCGCGCTATTAAAGCCGTGACCATTGCAAGAAACTTTACCGACGATGTAGAATTTTATGCCGAAGATGCAGGTAGAACAGATAATGAATATTTAGCGCGCGTGATTGAAGCGGTTGTAAAAGCAGGGGCCACTACTTTGAATATTCCTGACACCACTGGCTATTGTTTGCCACAACAGTATCAAGAGAAAATGAATTATTTGTACAACAATGTACCCAATATTGATAAAGCCATTTTATCCTGTCACTGCCATAACGATTTAGGATTAGCTACTGCGAATTCTATTGCTGGTGTGATTGGTGGTGCCAGACAAATTGAGTGCACCATTAATGGATTGGGAGAACGTGCAGGCAACACGGCACTAGAAGAAGTAGTGATGATTTTAAATCAACATAAGGATTTAGGATTCTATACCAGCATTAATCCAAAGCTCTTAAATGCAGTAAGCCGTGAGGTTTCAGAGGTTATGCGCATGATGGTGCAACCCAATAAAGCCATTGTAGGTGCAAATGCATTTTCACATTCATCTGGCATACATCAGGATGGTTTCTTAAAAGAAGCACAAACTTATGAGATTATTAATCCTGCAGAAGTGGGTGCCGAGGATAGTAAAATAGTTTTAACTGCGCGAAGTGGACGCAGTGCATTAGCACATCGCTTGCATAAATTAGGACATCAGTTTACTAGAAATGATATTGATGAATTGTATCCAAAGTTTTTAGAGATTGCTGATAAAAAGAAAGAAGTGTTAGAAGCAGATTTACAAGCGATGGCGGAGGGATATAAAAAATAGAACAATGGAAAAAACATTATTTGAAAAAATTTGGGACAAGCATGTTGTAAAACAAATTGAAGACGGACCTTCGGTTGTATACATTGACAAACACTTTATACATGAGGTAACCAGCCCACAAGCATTTAGTGGGATTGAAAAAAGAGGCATTCAATTATTTAGACCCAAACAAATTGTAGCTACCGCGGATCATAATGTACCAACGATGCAACAGGAGCTGCCCATTAAGGACGCGCTTTCTAAATTTCAGGTAGATACTTTAATTGAGAATTGTAAAAAACATGGCGTAGAATTATATGGACTAGGTCACAAGTACCAAGGAATTGTGCATGTGATTGGACCAGAGTTGGGCATTACCCAGCCAGGCATGACCATTGTTTGCGGAGACAGCCACACTTCTACACATGGTGCCTTTGGAAGTATTGCATTTGGTATTGGGACCAGTGAGGTAGAAATGGTATTTGCTGCACAATGTATTATGCAGACCAAGCCAAAAGTAATGCGCATTAATATTGACGGTGCATTAAAGAACGGGGTGGTTTCAAAAGATATTATCCTATATATTATTGCACAAATATCTGCAAGTGGTGCCACCGGTTATTTTGTTGAATATGCAGGCTCCGCAATTCGTGCATTAAGTATGGAAGCGAGAATGACCATTTGTAATATGAGTATTGAGATGGGTGCAAGAGGAGGAATGATTGCCCCAGACCAAACTACATTTGATTATATCAAGGGACGTTTATTTGCACCACAAGCTGCTGACTGGGATCATAAATTAGCAGAGTGGTCACAATTGTATACCGATGCCGATGCAAAATTTGATGTTGAAATAAATATCAAAGCGGAGGACATTGATCCAATGATTACTTACGGAACCAATCCAGGCATGGGCTTGTCGGTAAGAGGAACTTTACCAACCATTGAAAGTTTTACCGATGCTACCGAAAAACAAAATTATGAGAAAGCCTTAGCCTATATGGGTTTAACGGCTGGACAAAGTTTATTGGGCATGCCGGTACAAAATGTATTTATAGGTTCTTGTACCAATTCAAGAATTGAAGATTTTAGATTAGTTGCAAGTATTATTAAAGGCAAGCAAAAAGATCCGAACATTAAAACTTTAGTCGTACCCGGTTCTCAAGAAGTAGCCAAACAAATTAAAGCAGAAGGGTTAGATAAAATATTTGCAGCTGCAGGTGTTGAAATAAGACAAGCAGGATGTAGTGCATGCTTAGGAATGAATGAAGATAAAATACCAGCAGGCGAATATTGTATTAGTACCAGCAACAGAAACTTTGAAGGACGTCAGGGTGCAGGTGCAAGAACTTTATTAGCCAGCCCCTTAACTGCGGCAGCTGCATTGTTAACAGGAAAAATCACAGATATCAGAGATATTTTAAATTAAAAATATAACGCGCCACAAAGCGCGCATAGAAAATATAGATTATGCAATCATTACAAAAAATAACTAGCCGGTTTATTCCACTACGTATCGAAAACGTAGATACGGATCAAATTATACCTGCTCGTTTTTTAAAGGCGACCACCAAAGATGGTTTTGGAAAAAATTTATTCAGAGATTGGAGATACGAAAACGATGATGAAACAAAACCAAAGGCCGATTTCGTATTGAATCAACAACAATATAGTGGTGCAATTTTAGTAGCCGCGAAAAACTTTGGTTGTGGATCTTCACGTGAACATGCTGCTTGGAGTATTCAGGATTATGGGTTTAAAGTAGTGGTGTCCAGCTTTTTTGCGGACATCTTTAAAAATAATGCATTGAATAATGGCGTATTGCCTGTAACGGTATCAGATGCTTTTTTGCAACAAATATTTGCACAGGGCGCTGAGGAAACACTGTCAGTGGACTTGGAAGCACAAACGATTACCATTGATGCAACGGGCGCAGAAGAAAGATTTGATATCAATGCGTATAAGAAGACATGTATATTAAATGGGTACGATGATATTGATTACTTGTTAAATATGAAACCGGAGATTGAGGCTTTCGAAAAAAAATAAATCGCTGAAAGCGAAAAAAAAAAATAGTTATGCAAAAGAAAATAGCAGTCATATTAGGAGACGGAATTGGTCCCGAGGTAACACAGCAATCTATTAAAGTATTAGATAAGATTGCAAAGTATTACAATCATACGTTTACTTATGAAAATGCAATGATGGGCGCTTGTGCCATTGACGCCACAGGCAATCCATTGCCCGATGAGACTATTAAAATTTGTAAAGAAAGTGATGCTATTTTATTTGGTGCCATTGGGGATCCAAAATATGATAACGACCCAAGCGCTAAAGTAAGACCAGAGCAAGGTTTGTTAAAACTAAGAAAGGAATTACAATTGTTTGCGAATATCCGCCCTGTAACTACTTATGCTGCATTACAACACTTATCACCGTTGAAACCAAAGTTCTTAGAAAATGTAGACTTTGTAATTTATAGAGAGTTAACGGGTGGTATTTATTTTGGTGCAAAAAGTATAAGCGAGGATGGAACCATAGCAAGAGATGATTGTTCTTATTCGGTTATGGAGATCGAGCGCATTGCACACCTTGCATTTAAGCATGCACAAATCAGAAGAAAAAAATTAACACTGGTAGATAAAGCAAACGTATTGGAAACTTCCAGACTATGGAGAAAAGTTGTACAAGCCATTGCAAAAGAGTACGCGGATGTAACCGTTGATTATTTATTTGTAGACAATGCAGCCATGCAAATTATTTTAAACCCTGCACAGTTTGATGTGGTGTTGACAGAAAATTTGTTTGGGGACATTATTAGTGACGAAGCATCGGTATTAGCAGGATCCTTAGGATTATTACCTTCTGCTTCCGTTGGAAACAGGGTTGCCTTGTTTGAACCCATCCATGGTTCTTATCCGCAAGCAAAAGGAAAAGACATTGCCAATCCCTTGGGATCTATTTTATCCTCCGCCATGCTATTAGACCATTTTGGATTAACAGCAGAAGCAACCATTGTTAGAGAAGCAGCTGCTTGGTGTTTGAATAGTGGTTTTGTCACTAAGGATATTGATCCAATGAATAGTTATACGACTACTGCAGTAGGTGATTTGATTTGTGAATTCATAGAGCGACATGCAAAAGGAGAAACACACCCAATCCATGAGCGTTTGCATAAATCAACCATCATTTAAAATAATTATTATGGAACTAAATAAATATTCAAAAACAATTACCCTAGATCCTACGCAGCCTGCTGCGCAAGCCATGTTTTATGGTATAGGATTAACGGACGAAGATTTGCATAAAGCACAGGTAGGCATTGTGAGTATGGGTTATGATGGCAACACTTGTAATATGCATTTGAATGCATTGGCAGCCGATGTTAAAAAGAGTGTATGGGCTCAGAATTTAGTGGGACTTACTTTCCATACCATTGGCGTAAGTGATGGCATGAGTAATGGTACGGATGGGATGCGTTATTCATTAGTGAGTAGAGATGTCATTGCAGATAGTATTGAAACGGTTTGTGGCGCACAATATTATGATGCATTAATAACAGTTCCAGGTTGTGATAAAAATATGCCTGGTTCATTAATTGCAATGGGAAGATTAAACCGTCCTTCATTAATGTTGTATGGTGGTACGATCGCGCCAGGTCATTATAAAGGACAGGATTTAAATATTGTTTCTGCTTTTGAAGCATTGGGACAAAAAATGGCGGGCCAATTGGACGAAGCAGATTTTAAAGGCATTGTTCAACATGCTTGTCCAGGTGCAGGTGCATGTGGTGGTATGTATACCGCCAATACCATGGCATCAGCGATTGAAGCATTGGGAATGAGTTTACCTTATTCATCTAGCAATCCCGCATTAAGTTCAGAGAAACAACAAGAGTGTGTGGATGCGGGTGCAGCAATACGTTTATTATTAGAGCGCGACATCAAACCAAAAGATATCATGACACGCAAAGCATTTGAAAATGCAGTGGCGGTGATTATGGTATTGGGTGGAAGTACCAATGCGGTACTACATATGATTGCCATGGCGAAGAGCGTGGGTGTTAGTTTTACACAAGATGATTTTCAAACCATCAGTGATAAAATTCCTGTGCTAGCGGACTTTAAACCATCGGGTAAATATTTAATGCAGGACCTGCATCAGTACGGTGGCGTACCTGCCGTAATGAAATATATGTTGGCGCAAGGATGGTTGCATGGTGAGTGTTTAACCGTCACCGGAAAAACCATTGCAGAAAATTTAGCTGGGGCACCGGATTTGGATTTTGATCAGCAAAAAATTATACTGCCTAAAGAAAATCCTATTAAAGCAACCGGTCATTTGCAAATTATGTACGGCAATTTAGC
>CAIOYQ010000094.1 GCA_903862505.1 uncultured Bacteroidota bacterium | reverse complement strand
TGCTCAAATGCCTCACCAAAGTGAGGCATTTTTATTTTTAGAGTGGTTTTATAAAACTTATTTCTTTTGAATTTTAATAAGTTTTATAAAACCTAAGCCTCACTTTGGTGAGGCATTTTTATTTTACACCTTATTTCCCTGCTTTGAAAATTTGATTCACCGCGCCGCCTAACATAGGGAATTTTTCTTTTACGAATGCAGCAATGGTCTCTATAGATTGTTTTGCTTGTTCTGGAGTTACGCCTGTTTCTTTTACTAAGCGATCGATTAATTCTTGCATAAATTTAATTTTAATGGTTTTATAGTTTAAGCAACTTTTAAGGTGCTCAATTTACTTTTATCAAACATATTTTTTGCATAATTCAGGTCCACATTAAACTCGGTGGAACCCGTTCCTGGTAATTCAAACATGGCTTGTGTGAATAAACTTTCACAAATACTTCTTAATCCTCTTGCGCCTAATTTGTATTCCATTGCTTTTGTAGTGATAAAATCATAGACAGCAGGCTCAATCGTTAGCTTGATATTTTCAATTGCAAATAACTGCGTGTATTGCTTGATTAAAGCATTCTTAGGTTCAGTTAAAATGTTTCTTAAGGTTTCGGCATCTAATGGTTCCAAATGGGTAACAATGGGCAAACGTCCTAGCATTTCGGGGATTAAACCAAAGGTTTTAATATCCTGTGCATTCACAAAGCGTAATAAATTTTTACGTTGTAATTCTTGCTCGTCCTTATTCACGCTAAAGCCAATCGCATTGGTATTAATTCTGCGCGCGATAATTTTATCAATACCATCAAAAGCACCACCACATATAAATAGGATATTTTTAGTATCTACTTTAATCATTTTTTGGTCCGGATGTTTACGACCTCCTTGAGGGGGCACCAATACTTCTGTTCCTTCTAGCATTTTTAATAAACCTTGTTGTACCCCTTCACCACTCACGTCTCTTGTAATAGAGGCATTGTCGCTTTTACGGGCAATTTTATCAATTTCGTCTATATATACAATGCCTCTTTGTGCAGCTTCTACATCATAATCGCAATTTTGCAATAAACGCGTTAGCATACTTTCCACATCCTCGCCTACATAACCAGCTTCGGTAAACACGGTTCCATCCACAATGGCAAAGGGAACATTTAACAACTTGGCAATTGTCTTGGCCAATAAGGTTTTGCCGGTACCTGTTTCGCCAATCATAATTACATTGCTCTTTTCTATTTCTACTTCGTTGGTTGTGGTACTTGGAAGGTTAATGCGCTTAAAGTGATTGTAAACGGCTACGCATAATATTTTTTTAGCCTCATCTTGTCCAATAATGTATTGGTCTAAAAAAGCTTTTATAGCAGTTGGCTTTTGCACTTTCAAGGTACCCGCTTTGCCGTCTGCTTTTTTCTGATGAAATTCTTTTTCTATAATCTCATGCGCATGCTCGATACAGTTTTCACAAATATGCCCATCCTGTCCCGCAATCAGAATTTTAACCTCGTCTCTGCTGCGTCCACAAAATGAACAATGTATACTGGTATCGCCTTTGCTCGTTTTCATCTTCATTTTTCTTTAATTTATTTCAAACACACTATAAGCTTTTCGCAATTTTATCTACAATGCCATAGGCCACTGCTTCCTCTGCATTCATCCAATAGTCTCTATCAAAATCGGCCATAATTTGTTCAATAGATTTACCACAGTTCTTGGCTAATATTTGAGCGCCTAATTCCTTTGTCTTTCTCATTTGCTCTGCTTGTATTTCAATATCGGCACTGGTTGCTTGATAGTAACCTCCTAAACTTGGTTGGTGAATCATCACTTCTCCATGAGGAAAAATAGAACGCTTGCCTTTCTCACCCATGCTTAATAAAATAGAACCCATACTTGCGGCCAATCCCATACAAATGGTATGCACTGGACTTTTAATTAGGTTCATGGTATCATACATCACCATACCACTTGTTACTACACCCCCTGGGCTGTTAATGTAAAAATTAATTTCAGCGCCTGGCTTGTCGGCATCTAATAATAATAATTTAGTCACAATATCCTTAGCCGACTTATCGTCCACCTGACCCCATAAATAAATAGATCTTTTTTCAAAAAAGATTTGTTCCATTTTTTTATTCAGAAATCCTGGTCCATTATCCTCTTTTTTATCTCCTTTTGGTTCTTCCTCATCTTCCATTAAAAAACTTTTATTCAGTATCATATTTTCAATTTGAAAAATTAGTTAATTATTTTTTTAATTTTCTTGGGTTGGTTAACAACACTTCGTCTACTAAGCCATATTCTTTTCCTTCGGCAGCAGTCATCCAAAAATCTCTATCACAATCCTTGGCCACCACATCCACATCCTTATGGGTATGAATCGCAATCACTTCATATAATTCATGCTTTAACTTCTTAATCTCTCTTGCAGTAATTTCAATATCGGATGCTTGTCCACCCACCGCACCACTTGGTTGGTGTAACATAATACGACTGTGTTTTAAAGCCGTTCTTTTTCCTTCCACACCAGCGCACAATAAAATAGCACCCATGCTTGCTGCCATGCCTGTACAAATAGTAGCAACGTCTGGACTAATAAATTGCATGGTGTCATAAATTCCTAAACCTGCATATACGCTTCCACCCGGGCTGTTTATATACATTTGAATATCCTTGGTTCTGTCGGTACTTTCTAAGAATAATAATTGTGCAGTGACAATATTGGCAACATAATCGTTAATGCCTTCTCCTAAAAAAATGATTCTATCCATCATTAAACGGCTAAACACATCCATGCTAGCCACGTTCATGGGTCTTTCTTCAATAATATAGGGTGTAAGGTTGGTTACACTGTTTTGGTATTGGTGTAAACTGTTACTACTAATGCCTCGGTGTTTAACAGCATACTTTTCAAATTCTTTTCCTAAGTTCATATGTATATTTTTCTAATAAAGTAAAGGTAAAACCTATTCCATTAAGCTAGTACAAAAAGGGTGCCAAACTTGCTCGTATTTGGATAAAAAAAGACCTTCCACTTGCAGGAAAGGTCTTGAATATCAAATAAATAGCTTTTTTACAGCCTAAATAAGGGATTAATGGCGATGTTGACTCAGCTTGTCAGCAAATTTATCAGCTGCAATTTTTTCTTCTTTCGCACTTACTTCACCCTCTATGGCTTTGAATAATTTGTCTGTGCTAATACGGTGGTAGCTATCCTCAACGAATTTTCTGTCCTGCATCATTCTTGCAGCATAGTCTTCCAACCACTTGTCATTGTCACCCAATGCACCTAATTGGCCACCCATATAGCTCATTAGTTGTTGTTTTGCAAAGTCTTTTAAATCCTCTGCTACCACTTCAATTTTATGATCTGCAATTAATTGTGTGCTAATTAAAGTCCACTTTAATTGGTCTTGGAATACAGGATATTCTTTTTCTGCTTCTTCGGTAGTTCTTTGTTTTTCACCCCCGCTTTGTAACCATCGCTTTAAGAAATCGGTTGGAAATTCCATCTTGGTATTCTCAATTAATGCATGATAAATTTGATCATGTAATTGATTGCGAGATTGGCCCTCGTAATAACCTTCAATATCTTTTTTCACCGCTGCTCTAAATGCTGCTTCTGAAGTAATGGTTTGATTTGGATAGGTAACTGTAAATAATGTTTCATCTAAAGGCGCTTTTTCTACAATACCTACTTTAGTAATTAATAAAGTAAAGTGCTTGTCGGCATCTTCCTTTGTTATTCCTAAATCACCTAAAATAATATCTAATTCTTTCTCCTCAAACGCTTTGCTCAATTGAATCGTAACCGCGTCTCCAGTTTTCTTACCTATAAATTCCTTTCTCGCTTTTGGTGCGAAATATTTAATCAATAAAGAGTTGTCTTTTGATATACCACCCTCTGTTGCATTGCCGTCTTTATCTGATTCTGTGAATGTTACATTCAATACATTTTCTTCACTTTCGGAAATTTCTGGCTCGGTCATATTGCCATTGCGAATTTGCAGTCTTTCTACTTCTGCATTCACCATATCTTCTGTCGCCTCAACTTTATACAGAATAGCTTTAATACCTTTTGTATCTATCGTGAAAGCAGGTTTTAGTCCTACTTCAAATGAAAAGTCGTAGTTGCTAGGATTGTTTACATCCATATTTGGGAACTCAGCAGTTACAGGAAGGGGTTGTGCAAATATTTCTAATTTCTCTTTTGCAATATATTGGTTCATTTCGTTTTCTACCGTCTTAATAATCTCGTCTTGGAAAACAGATTGTCCGTGCATTTTTTTAATTAAACCTGCAGGCACCATTCCTTTTCTAAAACCTGGAATATTAGCTGTCTTAGAATACTTTTTTAAACTGGTCTCAAAACCTTTCATGTAGTCCTCTTTTGCAATAGTGACCGTTAATTTGTCATTTAATAATGCAATGTTGCTTCTTTTAATTGTTGCCATAATCTTACTTTTTATCTACTTATTTGTAGTGTTTAAGGGGGGCAAAGGTATGTTTTTACGGCTAAAAAGGGGTGGTTTTTCCAAAGAAAAAGCCCTCTTCTTAGATAGAAAAGGGCCTTTAGGTTCATTCTGTGCGGATGGAGGGGGTCGAACCCACACGCCTCGCGGCGCTAGATCCTAAGTCTAGTGCGTCTGCCAATTTCGCCACATCCGCTTAGGGGTTGCAAACTTAATTGATTTTTTTAATTTTTCGGCTACTTTTTAAGTCCTAAACGCAAGTGGCCTTCAGTTTCTTAATTATGGGGAATCAATGCAACTATTTTTTCTAGATACTGTTGGTCAGTTTCGTCAAAATGAGCCGATCGCTCACTGTCCACATCTAAGACGCCAAGGATGGTTCCGTTTTTGAATACCGGAACTACAATTTCCGATTTAGATGCACTGCTGCATGCAATATGTCCAGGGAATTTTTCTACATCGTCTACAATTAATGTTTTTCCTTGTTCCCAGGCAGCGCCACAAACACCTCTTCCTTTTTTTATTCTTATACATGCAACGGGTCCTTGAAAGGGTCCCAATACCAATTCGTCCTCCTGCACCCAATAAAAACCTACCCACCACCAGTTAAATTGTTCTTTCAATGCTGCGCTTATATTAGCCAGGTTGGCAATTAAATTGTTTTCTCCAGTAAGCAATCCTTCAATTTGAGGAAGGATGGATTCGTATTGTTCTTGTTTGCTTCCCTTAAGGATACTTAAGTCTTCGGCCATATTATTAATTATTAAAAATTGATTTCAATTCTTTCTTCTCAATCTTTACCACAAAGCCAATAAATCCTAACAATAAAATACTTGCAAATAAATAATTAAATGCTTTATTGCTAGAGACCCAAAGAATGAATAAGTTGATACTATATAGTAATAATGTTATTACAAAATAAGCAATGAGCTTTTTAGTGGCATAAGGGATAAAGTAAACTTTCTGACCCCATTTATAACTCACAATCATCATTGTGCCGTAACAAAAGAAAGTGGCCCATGCGCTTGCCATGTAACCATAACGTGGAATGAGTAAAAAATTAATTCCAATTGTAATCACGGCGCCCAATAAAGTTATCCAAGCGCCTGCCATCGTTTTGTTACTTAACTTATACCAAATACTTAAGTTATAGTAAACCCCTAAAAACATATTGGCAATTAATAAGATAGGCACCACTTTTAGGCCTGCATACATATTTGGATTGCGTATAAACAGCTTCCAAATATCTATATATAAGACTACGCCTAAGAACATAATACATAAAGTAATGACAAAAAATTTCATCACCCTTGCATAGGTTTTTTGTGCATTGTCGGATGCTGCTTGTTTGAAAAAGAAGGGCTCCGCACCCATTCTAAATGCTTGAATGGATATGGTAATTAATATGGCTAATTTATAACAAGCACTATAAGTGCCCACCAACGCCTTGTTGGCTTCGGGGCTTCCACCATTCGCCCACCATCCTAACATAATGCGGTCCATGGTTTCATTAATCATGCCGCCAAATCCTACTAAAATTAAAGGAAGGGCATATAGCATCATTTGACGCCACAACTTATAATCAATATTAAATCGCAATGCACGTATTTCTTTTTGTAAGAGTACTAGAACAAAAATGTTTTGTAAAATATTGGCAATTAAAATATAACCCACTTCAAATTTATTTACATACCAACCTGCAATAAAGGATCCTTTGTGAGCAGTTGCATATTCGGGTAAAATGCTAATAAAGGCGTAGGTAGCTATTATATTAATAAGGATACCGCCTACTTTAATGAATGCATATTTCTTTGGTCTTCCTTCTAATCTTAATTTTGAAAATGGGATGGTAGTTAATGCATCTAAGGCCACTACCCAGGCCACCAATTTAATATATTCTGGATGTAAGCTAATTTGTAATAAACTAGCAATGGGCGCACCCCAAATTAATAAACAGCTCACTACCAGTGCAGTTACAATAATCATAGAGAAGCTACTGGTATGGTATATTTTTTCCTCATTTTCCTTAGATCCAAATCGGAAATAGGCGGTTTCCATGCCATGTGTAACAATCACATTTAGGAAAGGGATAAAAGCGTAAACGATAGCCTGTTCCCCATAAGCCGCATCGGTCAGCTTTAATGTTAAATAGGGGGTAAGTAGATAGCTAATAAAACGGGCAGCTATGGAACTTAATCCATACCACATTGTTTGACCGGCTAATTTTTTTATACTACTCAAGGGATTGAAATTACAGCTAAATTAGTGAAAATAGTTTTGTTTATCTTCATGGCGTAAAACCGAATGTATGAGAGTTGTAATTCAAAGGGTGTCAGCGGCGAGTGTGACTGTGGATGCTGCCATAATTGGTCAAATTCGTAAGGGTTTAATGGTGCTCGTGGGCATTGTAAATGAGGATGACAAAACGGACATTGAGTGGTTGTCCAATAAAATAGTAAATATGCGCATTTTTGAGGACGAGCAGGGGGTGATGAATAAAAGCGTAATGGAAGTAGGGGGTGGCATCTTATTAGTGAGTCAGTTTACTTTACACGCTTCTACCAAAAAAGGCAATAGACCTTCCTATATTGCGGCTGCTAAACCGGAATTGTCCATACCGCTATATGAACAAATGATCCAACAACTAGCGCTTGATTTAGGCGCCCCTATTCAAACGGGGAAGTTTGGGGCCGATATGAAAGTGGCTTTAATTAATGACGGCCCTGTTACTATTTCATTAGATTCAAAAAACAAAGAATAAAAAATAATTTATGGCAAACGATATGACCATTCAAAAAGCGCAGGAGCAAGTAGATGTTTGGATTAAAACGGTGGGCGTTAAGTATTTTAGTGAGCTTACGAACTTGGGTATCCTGATGGAAGAAGTGGGGGAGTTGTCTAGGATCATGGTGCGCAAATATGGAGACCAATCTTTTAAAAATAAAGAAGAAGAACTATTGTTAGCCGATGAAATGGCAGATATCCTATTTGTTTTAATCTGTTTAGCCAATCAAACGGGTGTTGATTTAACAACCGCTTTAGAGAAAAATATTCAGAAGAAAACCAATAGGGACGCGAGTCGCCACCAAAACAACGAAAAATTACACCGATAATTGATTCCTCCTTATCTTTGCCAACTATGAGTAAGACCCCAACAGATAATACATTACAAGCAATTATATCGCATGCGAAGGAATATGGTTTTGTGTTTCCTAGCAGTGAAATATATGATGGATTAAGTGCCGTTTATGATTATGGTCCTTATGGATCTCAATTAAAGAAAAACATTCGTGATTATTGGTGGAATTCCATGACGCAAATGAATGAGAATATTGTAGGTATTGATGCGGCTATTTTTATGCACCCTACTGCTTGGAAAGCAAGTGGACACGTAGATAGTTTTAGCGATCCATTAATTGACAATAAGGATAGTAAAAAAAGATATCGGGTAGATCATTTAATTGAAGGACAAGCCGAAAAATTAATTCAGAACGGAGACCAAGCGGCTGCCGATAAATTAATTGCGGATATGGATGCGTTGCTTGCAAACGATGATTATGTAGGCTTAAAAAAATTAATTGACGATCATAAAATTCATTGCAGTGTAAGTGGCACAGGGAACTGGACAGAAATACGTCAATTTAATTTAATGTTTTCTACCGAACTGGGTTCAGTAACCGATGAAGCAAGTACTATTTACTTGAGACCCGAAACAGCGCAGGGCATTTTCGTAAACTTCTTGAATGTGCAAAAAACAGCAAGGATGAAAATTCCTTTTGGCATTGCTCAAACCGGGAAAGCGTTTAGAAACGAAATTGTCGCCCGTCAGTTTATATTTAGAATGCGTGAATTTGAGCAAATGGAAATGCAATTTTTCATTAAGCCAGGGACGCAAAAAGAATGGTATGAGCATTGGAAGAATGAGCGTATGAAATGGCATTTAAGCTTGGGTATTGATGCTAACAAGTATCGTTTTCATGACCATATTAAATTAGCGCACTATGCCGATGCGGCATTGGATATTGAATATGAATTTCCGTTTGGCTTTAAGGAAGTGGAGGGCATTCACTCAAGAACCGATTTTGATTTAAGTCGTCATCAGGAGTTTTCTAAAAAGAAAATGCAATATTTTGATACCGAAATAAATCAGCATTATATTCCTTATGTAATTGAAACCTCTATTGGATTGGATAGAATATTCTTATTACTTTTATCTCACTCCTATGAGGAAGAAACTATTCATAAGGAGGATGGCACAACCGATATGCGTGTTGTTTTACATTTACCTGCCCGCATTGCTCCCAATAAATTGGCCATCTTGCCTTTAACTAAAAAGGACGGCCTACCTGAATTAGCAAAGGAATTAATGGATGAATGTAAAAAGTCATTCCATTGTTTTTATGAAGAGAAGGATGCGATTGGTAAAAGATATCGTCGTCAGGATGCCATTGGAACTCCTTTCTGCGTTACCATTGACCATCAAACCAAGGAAGACGGCACGGTAACCATTCGTCATCGTGATGCTATGACACAGGAGCGTATCCCAATGAGCCAAGTAAAAGCTTTAGTGCTGGAAGCCATTAATAATTAATTATAGAATAGCTGATATAATAATCCGAGTCGAACGTTCGAGCATTGCGCAGTGAGAGACGAGGGTTAGTTATTTAAGCTATTAACGCTTAAATTATAAAAAAGCCTCGATTTATTCGAGGCTTTTTTTGTAGTAAGTACTTTAGCTTTAATTAGATGCTGCGCGTCTTCTTAACCGAAAGATTCGAAGTGTACTTGTTTTTTATCCAAGCCTAATTCGGTCATGTTTTTGCGGGCATCGTCAATCATGGCTTTCCATCCACATAGCCAAACATGGGCAGTTTCTTTATTCTCTTTTAATAATTCTTGGTAAACAGGGTGCACATATCCTTTGTGTGATCCTGCGGGTACTTCGGCCTCTCTTGAATAGCAAGGGTGAAAATGGAAGCCTGGTTCTTTACTTTCTAATTCCTTTAATTCATCAATATACAATCCATCTTCAAATTTTCTGCATCCAAATATCAAGTGAATATTATTGTGCGCAATTTTATGCTCATGTATATAATTAATCATGGATCTAAATGGTGCAATACCGGTTCCAGTACAAATAAAGTAAACATCGTTATCAAAATTCTTAGGAAGGGTAAACACACCTTGTGGACCTCTCAAAGTAATTTTAGAGCCTACACTTATTTCATTAAACAAATGGGTTGTTCCAAGCCCACCTTCCAAATGAACAATGACCAATTCAAAAGTATTGGCGCCACTCGGCGCAGAAGCTATGGAGTAGCTCCTCCATCTTTTATTTTTTTGTTCGTGTATGGGTAAATCCAATGTCACAAACTGCCCTGGGATAAAATCAAACTTTTCCAGCGCTGGTATTTCAAAATAAAACTTCTTTGTGTTTGAAGTTTCGTTTTCAATTTTGGTAATAACCCCTTCTACCCATTCTAATGCCATTTTTCTACTTTTTAGTTATTCGTAATAAAAACCCTTTGAACATACACCTTACTATTCGCATAAATCTTAACAAAGTAAATGCCAGAATTTAAACTTCCAATAGTGACTTGTTGCGGAGTTCGTTGATTGACAAGATTTCCTTTTTGGAAAACCTTTCCGCCGGTTGAATTTATTATTTCTAAATTAATTCCCTGCGATTGGATATTGTTAAATTGAATATAAAAGGAGTTGCCTCTAATTAAATTCTCAACGTAATCGTTGGAAGTTATTTTAAGACTAATTTCTTTTGTACTCGCTTCTGCAACATCTGTCACCAAAATTAGTTTATTATCCGATACGTTTTCACAATCTCCTGCAATCGTTGCCACTTTATACATTGCATTTCTTAAAGGCTTAAACGACTGATTGGTAGCACCGGTAATTAATGAGTCATTTAAATACCATTGGTAGGAAGTAGACAGAGAGCTGAAAAGACTATCCCCTTTTTGTGTGATAGTAGGTTTACCATTACTGGTTACATTTATTAGTGTCGGAGTACTCATACAATCCGCTGAACTCACTTGAGTATTGTAGAAGAAATAAAAATAATTTTGGAAATTTCCCGAAGCGGTTGCAACACTATTTCCAGTAAAACTAACTATTCTGTTAGGGCCTACTGGATAAGTTGGGTCGGGCGCTCCATTATTTCTAAATAAGGTAGCACTATCACATTTTGAAATGATAATATAATCCCCAGCTTGAGGTATTTTTAAATTTAATGTATACACCCTGCCCGTATCACCCACTACAAATGGAGAAGCTCCAACAGCAAGGCTTGGGCTACTTGCCGGTATATTTAAGGAAACTGTTTGAATGGGATAATAGGTAAAACTACCGTCAGTGTTTACGGTACCTAAGGTCCCTAAAATAAATTCAACTTTTCCTGGGTAAGCGGAATATAATTTTGTAGTTTCTAATGTAATGGCTCCTGTAGCATTCAATTTCATATAGTTGCCGCTAAAACTATTATAGCTTCCTCCACCAGGTAAACTGGTGTTGGTAAATGGAGGCATCACCGATTGGTAACCTGTTGTTAAATAAAATTTACTACCCGTACTTGGCGCACTTGTGTTGGTACCAATTGCAATAGGATTATATAAAGCACTAGAATCATACCAATAGTAGTTGGTTCCGACCAATGGAGAAGTTACATTCAATCTTAGGGAGTTGTTACAATTTACTGCAGTACCTGTTGGTGAAGTGATGGCGGGTGCACTCACAATACTAGAGGTTACTAAATTATTATCAGGTTGTTGATCATTAGAAATGCTGGCAGTTGCTGTAATTGTATAAGTAGTATTGGCTTCAACAGCAAAAGGTGTTTGGAAAGTATAATTCATATTTTCCATTCCATTGAGTCTTCCTTTGAATGTTTCATTGATATTTAAAATAGTGGTATTTCCTTTTTTGATCAATAAATTCAAAGGGATATTGCTTTGATTGGAACTACCATTATTCACCACTTTAACCGACACATACTGTGCGTTTCTTTTACATACACCAGCTGCTGGGCTTATAATTTCACTCACTTGAACGTCATTGGAAGCGCTCACTACCTTTAAGGTATAATCCTGCGTTTCACCAATTGTGTAGGTGTCACAAGCATTTACATTACTGCTGCTATTTGTTTCCATGGCAACAATCCTAAGCTTCATTAATTTACCTACCGTTAATGTTGTAGGAAGGGTAATGCTTGATGTGTAATTACCATTTGTAACAGCGGTACTGGTTAGTGCAGTTTCGGTTGTTTCAAATAGGCCGTTGTTATTATAGTCAATAAATACTTTAACAAATCTGCTATTGTTTGTAGCATCTACACTATTTAATTTAATAAACAAAGGAAGGGTTCCACTCGGCTCCCCCTGTATAAAGAATTTCGAATTGTCAATGTATTGATTCGTAGTGGTGTTGTTAAATTGAATATTATTTAAGCTAACACTATCCATCTTCGTACCTGCATTAGAAGAAGCGGTAGATGCACAATATGCGGCACCGCCTGCACCACTAATTATGAGCGAGTAATATTGTTGTCCTCTTTCTAAAGTTCCTTTATGATTTACAGTAATGGTATAAGCGTTACCCACCAAGGTAGAGTCTAGTTCTACTTTTTCTACATTATCAACGTTATTGATTGCTCTAACCGCAGCATTATCTGGGATGACTCTATTTAAAGTCCAAGGATAAAAATTAGTGGTTCCTTTTTTAATGACTAAATCTAAGTCATTCACTAAGCGACGCACTGTATCATTAAGTGTGCTTGAAACATTTCCTTTAATATCGGTCCAAACAATGGTTGCTTTTAAAGGCTTTGCTCCGGAGGCAGTTACTGTATAGGTTCCAGATTGGCCATTGGATAAAACATTTTCATATACTAGATCTACACTTGTACTACTATTATTACTGGTTAACGCATTGTTTAAAACCTTTGCAGCTTCAGCTGTATTTAATACACCCCATCCATATTTATAATCGGGTCCATTTGCAATACCTGCTTCGTTGGCAGTATGAATGGCTAATCCCTTAAGTGTGGCAGATTTTATAAATTTATTAGGACTTGCTTTTTGACTTAGCTCTTGCAATAATAAAAGGGATCCCGCCGCACCTGGTGCAGCCATTGAAGTTCCACTTAAGTAGGCATAAGTGGAGTCCGTAGCACTTATTGTTGAATATACAGAAAGTCCATCGGTAACAATATCGGGTTTTATTCTTCCATCATCGGTTGGGCCCCATGAACTAAAACTTGTAATGGAGGCATCTAAGGGTTTTAAATAACCTGCACTGATGGGTGCAATGGCACCAACGGTCAAAATATTTTTAGCATTGGCATCTGTTGGTAAAATATCAAAACTATTATTGCTGCTTAAACTATCTGGTCGGTTGCCTGCGTTATATAATTTTCCATTTTCGTCTCTACGCCAATAAGGTTGACCTACTGCTGGACCAGTATTACTTCGGTTATTTCCTGCGGATTTTACAATTAAATAATAAGGTGCATTATAAGAGATGGAGTCATAGGTTTGTGCAGTTTGGTTATACAATCCAAATTTAAAATCTTCCTTTTCATTCCATTTTCCACCAAATTCCCATCTAGACGAATCCTTGTTATAATCCCATCCACTCACGGTTCCGTATGAATGGTTAGAAATGAGCAAACCATTCGCTGCTGCACTTGCCATTTCGGAAACGTCATTATTCCAGTCATACGCATACGCACCTTTTACTCCATAGGACATCCCTTTTGCAAGTGGGTTCACTCCTTTTGACATGATGATACCTGCAACGTGTGTTGGATGATCTACTGTTTTACTCGCATTGTCTTTTAATACTAAACGTCCTGTAAATTCATTATGTGTTAAACGTGGGGAAGATTCATCCCAAACGCCAATACGATTCGTAATACTATCACTTGACCCACTTAAATTAAATCCAGTACTGCCGCCCTGCCATACTTGATGCGTGTTCACCGTAATGGCTTGAACAGGATCGGCATAGGTGGTTAGGTAAATAGGTAGTCCAAATTTATCAATACCAATTAAGCTTGAAGTTTGATTATCCTTTGATTTATATTCAAGGGGCCAACCTTTTTGTTTCGATTTAATAATGGCTTCACTAAAGTTTGATCTTGATTCTACTTCAAGCGATTTAGCCGTATTGGTTAATACATCTTTCTGCGTCCCAATTTGGGCATGAGTGTAGTTTAAAAGAGAAGTACTAAATATGAATAAAAATAAAAATTTACGCATGTTACATTGTTGTGTTTATATATGACAATTAAGTACTTTAAAAATACAATGATTTCTTCAAATTATTAAGCGTTTTTTGCATTAATTTAGGGCATGTATAAAAAGATAAGCTACTTACTTGCCGGTTTTGTATTACTCACTTTTTTGGCTTGTAGAAGTCAAAAAATTGTAAAGGTTAATGACAATTTGCTAGGCGTAGTGCTTGAACAAAAGTACAATAGCATGCCCATGTCAGATAGGCCTAGTGCTATGGGTACCCCTGTTGCAACTAATTTATTTATTTACAAGGCAACCCGCATTAAACAGTTAGATAGCTTAAATGGGCATTTTTGCAGTCGAATTAACGGAGATTTAATCGCCACCATACAATCGGATGCAAAGGGTAGTTTTAATGCTCAATTACAACCAGGTATTTATAGTGTTTTTGTGCAGTATGAAAATGCTAAATACATACCCTATTTTTCGGGTTCTGAATGGACAGCCTTGTTTGAAATAAAAGAAAATACACCTACCCAGTTGGAAATAATACTTCGAGGCAGTACAAATATTCAATAAACTAAACGCTAGGATTGGTATCTTTGTGATGTAGGTATGAATGAGCAATCTCTGTTTGAGCGGTTAGAGCAATCCCCCCTCCTAAATAATTTGGCGGACAGGATAGCTATGTCTACTGGGAAAGAAAATCCACTCCAAGTTTTTTTACAAAATTTAAATGGCTCCTCTGCTGCCTTTGTTTTGCAATCTATTTTTAGCAATCCAAAAACCAAGCACTTAAATCATATTGTAGTATTAAATGATGCGGAAGAATCAGCTTATTTTTTTAACTCCATTGAAAGCGTAACGGAGGCGTTGGATTTATTTTATTTTCCTTCTTCGTTTAAATCGCCTCATAATTTTAGTGCCTTAAATCCTTCGCATGTCATGTTAAGGACCGAGGCATTAACAAAGATTTCCATGGGGGGAAATAAAAAAATTATTGTTACGTATCCCGAGGCTTTGTTTGAAAAAGTAGTGTTGGCAAAAACATTACAGCAAAACATCATTCAAATAAAAACCAATGACAACTTGGATTTGAATGGCCTTATGCAACAAATGGTGGATTATGGTTTTGAAAGAACTGACTTTGTATATGAGCCTGGACAATTTGCACTAAGAGGAGGTATTTTAGATATTTATTCTTTTGGAAATGAAAAGCCCTATCGTATTGAGCTATTTGGGGAAGACGTGGATAGTATTCGGTTATTTGATCCCGCTTCGCAGCTAAGTGAAAGAAAATTGTTGCAAGTAAATATTATTCCTAACGTCACTACGCAATTTGAGGATACGGAGAAAATTCCTTTATTAGACTTTTTAGCGAAGGATACCATTGTTTGGTTAAAGGATTGGGATGTTATAAGGCAAAAAGGTTTGGATCAACAAGAAGCGGTAGAAACTTTTATTACACATCATGCTGCTATGAATAAAGCAGATGAGAATGATTCGCATAAAAAAGAAAGTCATATTGATGATTTTGAAACGGTGTTAGCCACCGAGGCTAGGCTGTCTTCGCATACGCTTATTGAGTGGGGGTTTCACGCACATCTAACGACTCAAAAAATAGCTTTTAATACACAGGCGCAACCTGTTTTTAATAGACAGTTTCAATACTTGATTACCAATTTACAGGACTTCCATAAACAAGGGTATGTTTTATATTTATTTGCAGAGCAAGCTAAACAATTGGAAAGACTACATGCTATTTTTACCGATCTGAAAACGGATATTCAATTTATACCCATTGTAAAAAGTATACACGAAGGATTTATAGATCATGACCATAAAATGGTTTGTTATACGGACCATCAAATTTTTCAACGTTATCATAAATACAAAGTAAAACAAGCTTATAGCAAGAGTAAGGCGATTACATTAAGAACATTGCGGGACTTACAGCCGGGCGATTATGTAACCCATATTGACCACGGAGTGGGCGTGTATAGTGGGCTACAGAAGATTGAAGTAAATGGACATACACAGGAAGCGGTAAGAATTATATATAAGGACAGTGATATTTTATATGTGAATATTAATTCACTGCATAAAATTTCAAAATATACGGGGAAGGAAGGCGCGCCTCCTAAAGTAAATAAACTAGGATCGGATGCTTGGGTGAAATTAAAAGATAAGACCAAGGCAAAAGTAAAAGCCATTGCCTTTGACTTAATTAAATTATACGCACATCGAAAAGCGCAGGCTGGTTTTGCTTTTACACCAGATAATTATATGATTCATGAATTAGAAGCCTCCTTCATGTATGAGGATACGATTGATCAGGCCAAGGCGATTGCGGATGTAAAAAAGGATATGGAACAACCTTCACCCATGGATAGACTTGTTTGTGGTGATGTAGGATTTGGTAAAACTGAGGTAGCCATTCGTGCCGCATTTAAAGCAGCCATTGACGGCAAGCAAGTGGCCATTTTGGTACCTACTACCATATTGGCATTCCAACATTATAAAACATTCAAAGAGCGATTAAAAGATTTTCCTGTAACCATAGATTATTTGAATAGGTTTAAATCGGCGGCAGAGAAAAAAGCAACCATTGAAAAAGTGAAGGAGGGGAAAATAGATATTTTAGTAGGCACGCATGGCATATTAGGTAAAGAAGTAGCCTTTAAGGATTTGGGGTTGATGATTATTGACGAGGAACAAAAATTTGGAGTTGGGCATAAGGAGAAATTAAAAACATTAAGAACTACCGTAGATTGTTTAACACTTACCGCTACTCCTATTCCTAGAACTTTGCATTTTAGTTTAATGGGCGCGCGCGATTTAAGTATTATTAATACCGCACCCGCCAATAGACAGCCCATACATACCGAAGTGCAGGTATTTCATGAGGATGTGATTAGAGAAAGTATTTATTATGAAACCGAAAGAGGCGGACAGGTTTTCTTTATTCATAATAGGGTGCAAGGTTTGGCGGAGATGTGTGCAATGATTCAAAAGTTATGTCCCGATTTAAGCATTGGTTTTGCACATGGACAATTAGAAGGGCATCAGTTAGAAGAAAAAATATTAGATTTTATTGAAAGAAGGTATGATGTATTGGTCTGTACCAATATTGTAGAAAGTGGAGTGGATATACCCAATGTAAATACCATTATTGTAAATAATGCGCATCATTTTGGACTAAGTGATTTGCATCAATTAAGAGGAAGGGTAGGCCGTAGCAATAGAAAAGCGTTCTGTTATCTATTGGCGCCGCCTATAAGTACTTTACCAGACGACTCTAGAAAGCGTTTACAAACTTTGGAACAGTTTAGTGAATTAGGAAGCGGTTTTCAAATTGCGATGCGTGACTTGGACATTCGAGGAGCGGGTAATTTATTAGGGGGAGAGCAAAGTGGATTTATG
>CAIOYQ010000093.1 GCA_903862505.1 uncultured Bacteroidota bacterium | reverse complement strand
TCCTAATAATTCTCCATATCCAGATTGGCTTGACAAATAGGCATAAGAATCGGTACCTGCATTATCATTTGTATTATTGGCTACTTCAAAAATGGATTCACTGCTATTTTGTGTTCTAAAATCTTGCACCATAGAAGCATAAGGATATAAGGTATACTTCCCAGAGGCGATTACCAAATTAGAAGCATCAATGGCAGTTTGCCAATCTTCCGTATAAATAGCCACCCTTGTCTTTAATGCTAAAGTAGAAAATCTGTTGAACCTTAATTTTTGTAAGGTATTGTTCACCTGTCCATCATATATTACATTACCTGAACTTGGTAATCTTTTTAATGCCTCTTCTATGTCGAAATAGATTCGCTCATACACTTCTTTTGCTGTATTCCTTGCGGGGTATACTACTTCAGAAACATTGGTTATGGGTGTTAAAACCAATGGCACTCCAAGATGTGATCCATCTGAAGTATGCTTAAGTGGTCTAGCAAAAAACTTTACTAAATCAAAATAAGCCAGTGCACGAACCGCATAAGCTTCACCAACTAGCTGAGTCACCTCATCCTTCTGAGATGCAGTAGCAGCCTTGGTAATGTTTGCCTCATTCGCAATCACTGCATTCGCATTGGTCACTACCCTATATATTTGACTCCACATTCTAGACACGTTCGCATCTGTTGCGGTATGTGTCATGGTATTCATACCGGTATATCTATTTCCAGTTTTTACACTTCTGGTCATATTATCTGAAAGTACTTCTGGAATGACCATTGCATCTCTACCATAATAACTGGTAGATTGCATCAATGAATACAGTCCATTCACTGCAGCACGAGAAGCGGAGACATTCGAAAAAACGTCTTGTGTCAACACACTCTGTTCTGGCTTAATGTCCAAAAAATCTTTATTACATGCTATTAAGCTAATAGCCATTGTAAATAGGGTAATGATATATTTATTTTTCATAATAAAATTATTTCAAATTAAAAATTAATGTCTAAGCCAAATAATATTGTACTAAAAACCGGAGGTCGTTGTGACATCGTGCCATCAACAGAAACCTCGGGGTCTGTATTAAATCGCTTGTCTACTGTGTAGGTAAATAAATTTTGTCCCCTAACATATACCCTTGCTGTGTTTAATTTGGCTTTGGCTAGAAAAGATTTAGGTAAATTATAAGATAGGGTAACGTCTCTTAATCGGATATAGCTACCGTCATATAAAAAACGAGAACTCTCATAGCTTCCTGCAGAAGATTGGGTGCCCAAGAAAACGGGCTTAGGAACATCGGTAATTTGACCCGGTGTCGTCCAGCGACGTGCATATTCATATTTGCTTAATCCATTGCTTTGATCTGAGAAACCTAGGTTGGCATCTGATTTTTGAAAATAGCCGTATTGGTCATAAATCGTATTTCCCCAATAAGCATACAATTGAAAACTAAATTTAAAGTCATGATATGAAAAGCTATTGGTCATACCTGTATAAAACTTTGGTAAGGCACTCCCTTGGCTGATTCTAGGTAATGCAGTTGTAAAAACATTGGTCGTAGAATCTTTTGCACTTGAAGTGTACCATAAAGCCTCCCCATTCGAAGGATTTACGCCAGCATATCCTCTTTGATAGTGCGTATAAAAATCGTTTCCAATTTTACGATCATACGCAGCACTACCAGCATAAGCGGAGTCAATATCTGTAATCCTATTTCTATTGGTGGTAAAATTGAAATCTGTTACCCACTTAAACCCCTTTGGCGTTGAAGGTGAAATATTCACAGAAGAAATAGTTAATTCTATACCACTATTTTTCATTGCACCATTATTTACGGTAACACTAGTAACGCCATTTAAACTTGGAATAGATTGACTAATTAATAAATTACTACTTAATCGATCATACCACTCTACCGATCCCGAGATGCGCCCTTTTAAAATCGAAAAATCTAGTCCAATATTTAAAGGGATATTTTTTTCCCAAGTTAAGTTGTCATTAGATAATTGAGTTAAGCTTAGGCCTGATTGTAAATTATAATCACTTCCCGCACTATATAATCCCTGAGATTCAAAATTGTCAATACCTTGGTTACCTGTATAACCATAACTTGCTCTTAACTTTAATTCATTCACCCAGTTTGATTTAAAGAAAGTCTCGTTATGAATATTCCAACCTGTACCTACCGACCAAAAAATAGCCGATCTAAAATTTCTTGCAAATCTTGATGAAGCATCTTCTCTTAATGAACCAGATACAAAAAATCTATCATCGTAAGTATAATTCGTATTTAAAAATTTACTAATCAACGTATTGCCCGTTCCCGTACCTGTCGTTAAAACAGGACTTGATCCCCCAGCAGGAGTGGTAGTTCCTGGAGCGATACCGTTTACTTCGATACTAATATCAACATCGTTTCTTTTTTGTGCTTCATACCCCGCAAAGGCCTCAAAGGTATTCTTCGTGTCGAATTCCTTTTTGTATCTTATAATATTCGTCGCCACCCAGTTGGTAATGTCTTGGCTATAATTTTCGATCGCTCCACCTACCGCAATATATAAGTTACCTACACCTGGATCATAATAGATACTCTTAAATGCATGGTTAAAATCCAATGCATAAGTACCTTCAAATGTTAGGCCTTTAGCAATTTCATATTTAGCAGAAGTGTTCGCAGAAAAATTATAGGTCTTTGCGTTTCTATTGGTCGTGTTAATAACGGCTACCGGATTATACCCACTATTATACCCTAGCTCGTAAGTGGTACCATCGCTTTTATACACTGGCAACCAAGGAGCCAATCGATACATGGCTCTAATAGGATTGGCAAAAAAGCTTCCTCCTAAGAAGTTACTCGTTCTTTGAAAGCTTCCACTAAAGCCTGCCTTCACGCTTAATTTTTTAGTCAATTCAGAATTTACATTAACACGGAATGTTGCTTTGTCATAATCAATTCCCTTTGTCGTTGCATCTGATTTATAATAACTTCCTGAAATAAAATAAGTGTTTTTATCGGTACCACCACTCGCATTCAAATTGTATTGACTGTATTGACCCTGTCTTAAAATTTCTTTAAACCAATCTGTATTGATAGCAGGATTTACGCCATTGGCACTTAATAAAGAATCAAAGGTGAATGGAGATTTCCCCGCGTTTACCCATCCTTCCTTATAATACTGAAGATACTCTGCAGTATTTAATGTTTTTTGATCCGGCGCTAATGTATTATTATTATATCCCTTTTGAAAGGTGAAATTAATTTTAGCTTTTCCAGCTATTCCAGATTTGGTCGTAATTAATATAACTCCATTTGCAGCTCTAGAGCCATATAAAGAAGTTGCAGAGGCATCTTTTAATACCGTCATGCTTTGTATATCATTCGCATTTAAACCAGCAATCGTATTACTATTTAATCCAGAAATATCTCCACTCACAACTGGTATCCCATCAATTACATAAAGGGGTGTTGCAGAAGCGTTGATTGATCCAATACCTCTAATTCTAATTTGTGGCACACCGCCTGCTTGTCCAGTAGCATTGGTAGATTGAACACCCGCCATATTTCCTTGAAGCGTTTCTTGCACAGATGAATTGGGTGCACTTTCTATGGTTGTATTTTTAATTGTACCAATTGCCCCAGTAAATGAATTGCGTTTTTGATTGCCATAAGCAATTACTATAACATCATTTAAATTGTTTTCAGACTCTTGTAATAGGACCACATTATTGCCTTCGGTTAAAACAACTGTCTTTGAAATCATATCCACCCTACTAAACTCAACCTTGTCTCCCTTTTTTATTTCAATAGAAAACGATCCATCTGCCTTTGAAGTGGTGCCTTTTTTTGAATTCAAGAGTTTAATAGAAACGTTAGCCAAAGGATTATTATCCTTTGAATTGAGCACTGTCCCTTTTACAGTTTTGGATTGTTCATTTTTATCCAGGCCCTGTGCAAAGGTTGGGTTTTGTAACAAACAAAATAATAGGCTCAGGCCTAAGATAATGATGGGTTTAATTTTCATATTATATTTAGTTTATAAATAAAGCAAAAGCTCTTTGAGAGGTTGTAAATTATTTTTATTAACTTAGAAAAGTCAAGTTTTGGTATGTGTGCATAATTTGCAAATTATGG
Source organism: uncultured Bacteroidota bacterium (assembly GCA_903862505.1). Taxonomy (GTDB): domain Bacteria; phylum Bacteroidota; class Bacteroidia; order Chitinophagales; family Chitinophagaceae; genus Sediminibacterium. The sequence goes on along the minus strand of CAIOYQ010000093.1, from coordinate 5,095 downwards.
TTAGTTTTCAGAAAGTACTATAAAAAATTTCGGTAACTCTATAAATAATTGATTTACAATATATTATGATTAAAACGGGGAAGGAGGAAATTAAATATTTGTTGTATAAATGTATTGAGAAATACCAAAATGAGACCGGAAAGGAGATCATTCAAAATACAAATCGTAAGAATTATGAGGGTCTTGCTATAGAATTAAGCGAAATAAGCAAGAAGCTCCCGTTCACAGACCAGCAATTGGGACATGATATATACCCCCAGGATAAACGTCAGAAAGAAGCAAATTACCCATTTAGAAAGTATGACATAACAGGCGGACAGATTAAGGATGCGCTCATCGGTCTAGTCTCCAATCCTCGTAATTTTTTAGTAGACGCCTGCTATATCTATTTATACCAAATGGGAAGGTTGGCGTTTCTTGAAAATCCGGTGGATGAAAACTTGGTAAACTTGGGTTCAGATGAAGATAAACTGGAAGGCGGCGGGCTGATAAGAGAGAATCAGGCATTAAAATTAAAACTAGATCAATTTGAAAAAAACAAGCTAGGCAGTCGCTCGAGATGGACTTCTGTTTTATGCATTATTGGTTTCATTGCTATTGCATTGGCCTGTTTCTATATTCCATCTAAAATGTATTTAGAGGCGAATAATAAACTTGAAGTACTAAAAAAAGATTTAAATATTCTTCCCTATAAAATATCATTGGCTGAAAAAGAAAGACTAGAAGGTTTATGGATTTGTTATACGGGCTCTCCTCAAGCAAGGATATCCGATTCAGATAGGTATCAAAAAATTGTGCCCAATATTGTAGAAATAAAATACAAAGACGGATATTTTATATATAAAAGATACGGCGCAAGCTTTAATCATTTGGGATTTGCACAATTCGAAGGACCGAATTTGGTTTCTGTTTTTTCAAAGGTAGATGCTAAAGAAAGTGACAATAAAGAAGAGCGTGAGTACTTCAATGAATCCCCAAGACACTCATTATTAGAATTAACAAAGGATTCGCTCATAACTTCAATTTCTGCTTCCTGGAATTTTGATTATGGAAATAATAATAAAATTATTGGAATAAGAGAAGTGTATAAAAAATTAGGCACTGTAAGTGATTTAAAAGAGGTAACCAACACATTAGAAAATGCTAGCTGTAAGTGTAAGATTATAAAATGGAACGAGGTGAAAGACAATAAAGTAATCAATAAAATATTTTACATAAAAAACATGTATCTAGATTCAATAGAGCATAAAGCTTTATTTCCCTTGATAAATGAAAATAGTATCATTTTTAAAGACCCTATCAATGATAGTGTGATTATAAAAATAAAAAAATAATACACTACTAAAGTTTTCCGTAAAGTGCGCGTAATTTTTCGCGGGTCATAATTTGTTCCCAATCTTTTCCCAACGCATTTTCCCATAATGGTTTCATACCCAAGGAAACATTAATCATAGCATCAAATTGCTCATCGGTTAAATTTGCACAAATGCCCATTGGAATATCTATATTATTTTTCTCTACCATGTACTTAAACTCTTTCACTCCGGCAGGATAATATTCTTCCAAATGATTCATTACAATACAGTTCCCGATACCATGCTTCGTGCCTAATAAAAAACTTAAACCATAGCTAACTGCGTGCGCAACGCCTACTTGGCTATACGCAATACTCATACCGCCGGCATAGGAGGCCATCATTAATTGATCATCACACTCATTATCCCATTTGTCTTTTTCTACAAATACTTTACGACATAGTTCCAATGCCTTTTCGCCATAACTTTTACTGAACTCATTTAAAAAAGTACCTTCTAAACTTTCTATACAATGTATATAACAATCCATGCCCGTGTAAAAACGTTGATTGGCCGGTGCATTTTGCGTTAATTCAGGATCTAATACAATTTGATCAAATGGAGTAAAATCAGAATTCATACCCAACTTGCGCACCGGACCCGTTAATACAGTGGTACGGCTTACTTCGGCTCCTGTTCCACTTAAGGTTGGAATACCCACTTTATAAACGCCGGCTTGTTTTACTAAATCCCATCCCTGATAATCCGCAGAGGATCCCGGATTGGTCATCATTAAAGAAACCGCTTTTGCTAAATCCATCGCCGAACCTCCACCAATGCCAATGATCCCACTAACTTCCCCAAATTCTGCTTTTAGGTCAGCGGCCAAAGCGTCTACTTGTTTTGTTTTAGGCTCCTGTGTAACATCCACATACACAATTTTGTCTTTTCCTCTTAATGGAATTCTCGAAGCCAATGGCTTTCCTACAAAAAAATGATCTAAGAAAAAAATCATTGGGTAGTTGCCTTTTCTTCGAGGAGCTAAAATTTCATCTAACTGATTGAAAGCACCACGACCATATACCACATAGTCGACCATTTTAAAATTGCGGAACTGCATAACTAAAATTTTATTGAACTAATTTCTTTTGTAATTCCTCCAAAGATACACCTTTTGTTTCAGGCACTTTTGTCAATATCCACACTAATTGCAAAACCATCATCACTGCAAAAAAAGCAAAAATCGGCCAAGGATTACTATTAAAAATTCCATCATTTTTATCGTTAATGAAAATAGGAGCAACGAGTGTAATCAATGCAGCAAATATCCAATGCGTCGCAGATCCCAATGCTTGTCCTTTTGATCTTACATTATTAGGGAATATTTCAGAAATCAATACCCAGATCACCGCTCCCTGACCTATCGCATGAGAAGCAATAAAAAGCAACAAAAAAGTTAATAAAAATAATTGGGAAGCGCTGATAAAAAAAGAAAGCGCTACCATGGACAAGCTAATTATATATCCAAAAGAGCCAATAATTAATAATGTTTTACGGCCAATTCTATCAATTAACCAAAGACCCACGAAAGTAAAAATCAAATTCATCAACCCAATGGATATTGAACTTAACAATGATTGTTGAGAAGCAAATCCGGCTTTTTCTAAAATTCTTGGGGCATAATAAAGAATAAAATTAATACCAGAAGCCTGATTAAAAAAAGCAACAAAAATAGCCAATGAAATTATTTTTGTATGCTTAGCAATAAACAATTTTGCAGCACCAAATTTTTTTTCTTCGGTAGCAGCTGTTTTAATTTCTTCAATAGTTTCGTCGATATTTTCAATACCAATTATTTCTAATGTTTTTTTAGCGGCACCTTCATCATTTTTTATAGTTAATAACCAACGAGGGCTTTCGGGAATACTTGTTGTCAATAAAGTATAGATAACCGATGGAATAAGTAAAACCGCTAACATCCAACGCCAATCATTTTCGCCACCAAAACCTTTCAATAAATAATTTGATAAATAAGCAATCAAAATTCCAAACACTATATTAAATTGATACATACCCACTAGCTTACCCCTATTGTTTTTATTTGAAATTTCAGAAATATAGGTTGGTGCTGCAACCGAGGAAACTCCAATTGCAATCCCACCAATCAGTCTAAAGAATGAAAATGTATATGGATCTTGTGCAAGTGCCGTGCCAATGGCTGATGCGATAAACATGACACCTAACCATATTAATACTTTCTTACGCCCATACTTTTCAGTTGGTGCGCCAGCAAACACAGAGCCAATTACGGTTCCCCATAATGCCATAGACATAATAAAAAAACCGTGAAACAGTGGTGTAGTATGCCACAAGGCTTGAATAGGTTTATCGGCACCAGAAATCACCACCATATCAAAACCAAAAATAAAACCAGCCAATGCAGCAACGATTGTGGATTGAAAAAGTTTTCCTTTATTCATTAAATGCGTTTTTTTTAATAATTAAATTATTTTAATAATGCCGCCGCCTTAATCAAATCTTCTGGGGTGTCAATTTCTACACCCATATATTCTGTCACCACCATTTTAATAGCAACTCCATTTTCTAAATAACGCAAACACTCAATTTTTTCTGCCGCCTCCAAAGGGGACATGGGCCAATTTGTGAAATCTAATAAGGCTTGTTTTTTAAATGCATAGACCCCTATATGTTCATAATATTTTGCGGCTGCCTCTTTGTCTCTTGGGTAAGGAATTACACTGCGCGAAAAAAATAAAGCATTGTTGTGAAAGTCTACCGCCACCTTAACATAATTAGGATCTTCAATAAGTTGGGGGTTGGGTAAGACTTGCATTAAAGAAGCAACCTGAACGGTCGCATCTGAAAATACATCTATCACTTTTTGTAAAGGTTCTTTTTTTACAAAGGGTTCGTCCCCCTGTACATTTAAGACAATATCAATATCTAAATTTTCAATGGCTTCCGCGATACGATCCGACCCACTTTCGTGGGAACGCTTGCTCATAATGGCTTTGCCGCCATTGTGTACAATTTCATTAAAAATAATTTCACTATCCGTTACCACATACACTTCGTCAAATAACCCCGTAGCCACCGTATTGTCATAAGTGTGTCTAATCACCGTTTTATCCCCCAGCATTTGCATTAGCTTAGCGGGAAATCGGGTTGCTGCATAACGCGCAGGAATAAATGCACCTATTTTACGCATGTTTAATAATCTGATTTAATTTTTTTATCAAAGGGTGCTTTTAGTTGATAAGCGAAGGATTCGTCTTTAGTGTTATCCAATACATCCAGTCCATATACAATTTGATCCATGGGTGTGTCATTGTAAGTTCCTAACAATCGATCCCAAAAGGAAAATATATTTCCATAATTACTATCCGTTTGAGGGCGTGTAATATGATGGTGCACTCTGTGCATATTTGGGGAAACAATAATGTAGCCAAATGTTTTATCAAACCATTTTGGAATATGAATATTGGCATGATTAAATTGCGTGAGCACTACGCTTAAGCTTTGATACAACATTACCATCCAAATAGGCGTACCTAACACAAAAACGGCTAATACCGCAAACACCGCTCTTACCACAGACTCTCCGGGGTGATGTCTGTTTCCTGTAGTAGTGTCAACATGTGTATCTGCATGATGTACCATATGAAATTTCCACAAAAATTTTACTTTATGTTCTATCATGTGAACTAAGTAAGCGCCTATAAAATCTAAGAGTAATAAACCGACAATCGCTTCTAACCATGGAGTAAGGCTTACCAAGT
>CAIOYQ010000092.1 GCA_903862505.1 uncultured Bacteroidota bacterium | reverse complement strand
GAAAAAGAAAGGATAACCATCTTCAATTAAAATAGCAAAAGCAACAAATAAAAATATTGGGGAAAGTACTATAAGTATAACTAGAGCAAAAAGACGATTAACCATTTTATTTAATGAATTATACTGCTAAATTAATGAAGATATATGATGCAAAGAACGATATATTAATTATTTTTGTATTCTATGCAAGTAACAGAACATTTAGCAAAGGCAAAAGACACATTGGTATCATTTGAGGTATTGCCGCCCTTGAAAGGCCGTACTATTTCTTATATATATGAGCATTTAGACCCATTAATGGAATTTAAGCCATCTTGGATTAATGTCACGTACCATCGAAGTGAAACCATTATTCGCAAAAACGAGGCAGGTGTGGAAGAAAAAGTAGATGTAAGAAAGCGCCCAGGAACAGTAGGTATTTGTGCGGCAATTATGAACCATTACAATGTGGATGCCGTGCCGCATATTATTTGTGGGGGCTTTTCAAAAAGAGAAACAGAGGACGCCTTAATCGACTTACAATTTTTAGGAATTGACAATGTGTTGGTGTTAAGAGGAGACGCAGAAAAAGGACAAAAAACTTTTGTTCCAGAACCAAATGGTAACCAACAGGCTATTGATTTATTAAAACAAGTAGTTGGATTAAATAACGGAGAATATTTAGACAAAGAAATTGTAAACGGAAGCAAGACAAATTTTTGCATGGGTGTTGCGGGCTATCCAGAAAAACATTTCGAAGCACTAAGTATGGAATTTGATTTACAAAGAGCAAAAGAAAAAGTGGATGCAGGTGCGCAATACATTATGACACAAATGTTTTTTGATAACAAAAAATATTTTGAATATGTAGATGCATGTAGAAGTATGGGAATTAATGTTCCAATTATACCAGGATTAAAACCAATCACAAATAAAAAGCAGTTAACAATTTTACCTAATATATTTTATGTAGATATACCTGCCGATTTAAGAAATGCAATGGAAGCGGCTACCACCGACGAGGCTTGTGAGCGGGTTGGAACAGAGTGGTTAATTCAACAAAGCAAGGATCTAAAAGCCTCTGGTGTACCGGTTTTACACTACTATACCTTAGGAAAGCCAAAGGTGGTTAAAGATGTTTGTAAAAATGTATTTTAATACAGTAAAGTAAGGGCATAAAAAAGCCCTGTAGAAACAGGGCTCGCTTTTGTTTATTTATTATAATCCAAAGGCTTTTTTAACCTTGGAGACATAATCTAATTTCTCCCAAGTAAACAATTCTACTTTCATAGTTTTTGTTTTACCATCTGGACTTGTAAATGTTTTAGTAACTGTTTCGTTCTTACGACCCATGTGTCCGTAAGCAGCAGTCTCACTATACATTGGAGTTCTTAACTTTAAACGTTGCTCAATAAAGTAAGGGCGTAGATCAAAAATGGATTCTACTAATTTACCTATTTGACCATCTGTTAATTTTACTTTTGCAGTACCGTAAGTGTTTACATTAATTGAAGTTGGTTTTGCAACACCAATCGCGTAAGATACTTGTACTAATACTTCGCTCGCTACACCAGCAGCTACTAAGTTCTTAGCAATATGACGTGTTGCATAGGCTGCAGAACGGTCTACCTTACTAGGATCTTTTCCAGAGAAGGCTCCACCACCGTGTGCACCTTTACCACCGTATGTATCTACAATAATTTTACGGCCAGTTAAACCAGTGTCACCATGTGGTCCACCAATTACAAACTTACCAGTAGGGTTAATATGATACTTAATATCCTTGTTAAATAACTTAGCATATTTTTTATACTTCGCCTTTACTCTTGGAATTAAAATTTCAACGATGTCTTTTTTGATCTTCTCCAACATCTTTCCTTCTTTATCAAAATCATCATGTTGAGTAGAAACCACAATCGCATCGATACGAACAGGTTCGTTCTTGTCGTTGTATTCTAATGTTACTTGAGATTTTGCATCAGGACGTAAATATTTAATCGCCTTGTTCTCTCTTCTTAACACAGCTAATTCAATTAGAATTTTGTGCGCTAAGTCAAGTGCCAATGGCATATAATCTTCAGTCTCGTTGCTTGCATAACCAAACATCATTCCTTGGTCACCAGCTCCTTGTTCTTCTTTCTTTTTTCTATCCACCCCTTGGTTGATGTCAGCAGATTGTTCGTGAATAGCACTTAAAATACCACAGCTATTTGCTTCGAACATATATTCGCTCTTAGTATATCCAATCTTACGGATTACACCACGTGCAATTTCTTGAACGTCTAAATACGCTTTAGATTTCACCTCACCAGCCAATATTACTTGACCTGTAGTTACTAAAGTTTCACAAGCCACTTTTGATTGTGGATCAAATGCTAAAAAGTTGTCAAT
>CAIOYQ010000091.1 GCA_903862505.1 uncultured Bacteroidota bacterium | reverse complement strand
GAATTTATTAGTCCTCAGGTTTGGGCCGAAACCGATTGTTTAAGTTGTGCCAATTGCTGTAAAACAATGAGCCCTACTTTTACTAAAACAGATATCAAAAGAATTGCAACACATCTAAATACCACCGTTAAAGAATTTACAGCACAATGGTTGGTGTATGATAAAAAGGATAAGGATTGGATAAATAAATCACAACCATGTCAGTTCTTGGATTCAAAATCAAATATGTGTAGCATTTATGAAGTACGTCCCGCAGATTGTGCAGGCTTCCCACATTTGACCAAGAAAAAAATGACAGAATATATGCATGTACATAAACAAAATGTTGAGCTTTGTCCCGCTACTTATAAGATGGTAGAAAAGATGAAAGATTTAATAGGGTAATCATTTTCACACTAAAAATAAACGTCTTCAAAATAATCTAAAGCCCACTCATCAGTGGGCTTTTTGTATATCGCAATTACATCAAATTGAAGCCATTTCCATTCAGGATGGGCATATTGGTAATGTGCAGCAGCATTTTTCAAAAATTGCATTTTAAGGCCATTGATCATTTGTTCAGGATATCCAAATTGGATAGAGGTTCTTGTTTTCACTTCTATAATATGAAGCATGCTTTCCTTACTTGCAATAATATCTATTTCTAAATGCTTATAGCGCCAATTTTTTTCTAAAATGTCAAATCCCAACTCCAATAAGTGACTGGTAGCAATGGTTTCACCTAAAAACCCAGTATCTCTGTTTTCCATGATATGATTTTTAATAAATATCGGGAAATAAGAAAGATGCAAAAAGCGTATAAATTACATGGGGTGCATAGACATTATGATTGGGGAGGTACTCGTTTTATCCCTAGTTTAATGAAAAAAAATAATACTACACAGCAGCCTTTTGCTGAGTATTGGATGGGAGCGCATTCATCGGCACCTGCGCAAATTGAGACGCAAAATGGGTTGGTTCCCATCCATGAATTTGGAGACATCCCTTATTTATTTAAAATATTGGATGTGGCTAAAATGTTAAGCATACAAGTTCATCCAAGTAAAGAAAATGCGGTCATTGGTTTTGCATTAGAAGAGCAGGCGGGTATAGCCATTAACGCACCCAATAGAAATTATAAGGATCAAAATCACAAGCCAGAAGTAATGGTGGCACTGAGTGATTTTTGGTTATTACATGGGTTCTTAGCCCCTGAATTATTAACCGCACGATTGCGCGATTATCATTATTTTAATTCATTACAGGATTATTTTAATGGGGTGGATTATAAAGGATTGTATCAATATTTCATGCAATTATCATCACAGGATGCCGATATAATTTTAAAACCATTAATGATGGATGCGGTAGCAAGTGTTCAAAATGGTCATGTAGATAAATTACATCCGCATTGGTGGGCAAATAAATATTACAACGGGGTCGTGCCGGAAAGCAATATTGATAAAGGGATATTTTCTATTTATATTTTAAATATTGTCCACGTAAAAAAATACCAAGCGGTTTTCCAAGGAGCAGGGTTATTACATGCTTATTTGGAAGGGCAGAATATTGAACTAATGGCCAATAGTGATAATGTGTTAAGAGGTGGATTAACGTCCAAGCATATTGATATTGATGAGTTAATAAAACATGTTCAATTCGTTCCAACCTATCCTAATGTGTTAGTAGGTGATTTTCACAATGAACTGGAAACTATTTATCAATGTCCAGTTGCTGATTTTGGTTTAACCAAAATAGCAATAAAGCAAGGGGAATCTTATACAATACATACCCATTCCATAGAAATGTTATTGGTAATGGAAGGGCTGGTGGAGATGGACGGTATGCTATACCATGCTGGGGAAGTGGCCATGGTGAATGCTTTACAGCAATTGACCATTCAAGCCAAAGAAGCCTCCGTCATATTTAAAGCCTTTGTACCCTAGGTTATTCACATTTGAGGAAAATGAATATCATTTAATATGGGGCTAAGTGTTATTTTTGTTTCCATCCTTATAAAAGATACTTTATGAAATTGAATAGACAAATTATCCTTGCTTTAGTAATTATGGTTGCGATGAGCGCTTTGTATAGAATTATGCCAAGTAGACCAATGGGTTTTGCACCACAAATTGCCATTGCTTTATTTAGTGGTTCCTTGTTTGCTAGCAAAAAGTCTTATTCATTTTTGTTACCAATTGTATCAATGTTAATTTCAGATATCTTGTATCAAGTATTATATAATTTTGGATACAGTGCAATTCAAGGTTTTTATTCAGGTCAAATAGAAAACTATCTTTTAATTGCGGCTACAGCTGTGTTTGGTTTTAGTTTACAAGATTCAAAACCTTCCAAGTATATGGTCTCTTTTTTATCCGCACCTACTGCTTATTTTTTAGTTTCAAACTTTTTAGTTTGGGCACAAGGCGGAGGATATCACCATCCAAAAACATGGGTAGGATTAACTCAAACGATGGTAGACGGTTTACCTTTCTACCAATACAGCCTAGTGAGTACACTGGTATTTGGTGCTGTATTATTTGGTGCTTTCCGTTTAATGGTACCAAAGTTTAAAGCGATCTAGTTTTTTTTCTGTGAAATTGTTTTAGCATCGTTGCTACAAAGCTAGTTTTTCAAATTCCTCGTCAATCTCCCAGGGTCCGTTGTCGGCTGCTTCTGTAGCGAGTGTATCGCATCTGTTATTGTAAGGATTGTCGGCATGCCCTTTTACCCAATGAAATTTGACCTTAAATGGCTTTGATAGGGTGTGATAGACAGTCCATAAGTCCTTGTTTTTCTTCCCCCCTTTAAAATCTGTTTTAATCCAATTGTCCAACCATTTTTTCTCAACGGATTCAACTACATATTTGCTGTCGGTATAAACGTGAACAGGTAATTCCTTTTTTTTTAAGGGCCATTATTGCTTGAATGACGGCCAGCAACTCCATACGATTATTGGTTGTTTTCCTAAAAGCACCAGATAGCTCTTTAACCTTCCCTCCCCACATTAATATGGCGCCATAGCCTCCAGGACCAGGATTTCCTCTCGAGGAACCGTCTGTATATATGACTATTTTATCCATAATAACTTCCTAAATGACTGATTATTAGTATTATAGGTAAATATACCCATTTTGCAACTATTTTCAAACAGTAAATAAAATTAATGTGTTTTATTTACACACTATTTTTTATCTTTAGCTGCTTGTTAATAAAATACGATTGCCTCAGATAAATAGGAAGAATAAATGAATTCTGTGAAAATGACCGAACAGCGTTTTAAAAAAGAAGAAACCTCGAAGACAAAACTTATAAAAGTTAGTTTTCATTTGAAATATAAAACCCATTTTGGACAGGGCATTTATATTTATGGGAATCATGCTCAATTAGGAAATAACACAATTGAAAACGCAGTACCCCTTGTGTATTTAAACAATGACTACTGGGTTTTACATTTAGAAATAGACGCTGCCCTTGATTCCCACAAAATTATCTATCACTATTTTATTCAAAATGCAGATGGGACTATGTCATTTGAAGCTGGTAATGATAAATCCATTGACCTTAAACTGCATCATAACTCGGAGCTTGTTATGATTGATAGCTGGAATTTCACAGGGTTTATAGAGAACACTTTTTATACCTCCCCATTTGCTCATGTTCTATTAAAACAACCAGTTGGACAAAAGAAAGTTGTCATAGATAAAACAGCAACACATGTATTTAGGGTAAAAGCACCCATCGTAGGAGAAAATCAAACCATTTGTATTGCTGGAGCGGCTAAGATTTTAGGTGCTTGGGATGCAAAGAAAGCTTTGATGTTAACAAAAGTAATTGGCGAAGACTATTATGAAATAAGCATTGATACAGCGAAAAGCAATTTCCCTTTTGTGTATAAATATGGTATCGCGGATACAACTACAAATACATTTTTAAATTTCGAAGAAGGGGAGGATAGAGTATTATTAGAACCTATTGGGAAAAATAAATTAGTAATAATAAATGATGGTTTTGTTCATTTGAATACAACGCATTGGAAAGGCGCAGGGGTAGCCATTCCTGTATTCTCATTAAGGTCTAATAAAAGTGCAGGGGTTGGTGAATTTGCAGATATTAAACTATTGGTGGATTGGGGAAACAAAGTGGGCCTTAAATTAATTCAGATACTTCCAATCAACGATACAACGGCTACCCATACCTGGATGGACTCATATCCATATGCTGCCATTTCCGCATTTGCTTTGCATCCCATGTTTGTTCGTTTAAATTTGGTTGCCAATAAGGAACAACAAGCACTATTAAAACCATATGCCGATACCATTGCTGAATTAAACGCAATGGCAGAAATAGACTATGATGGTGTTATGAGTTTAAAATGGGAAGTACTTCGTTTATTATATTCAAAAAATGGGAAGACCGATTTAGCAACAAAAGCATTTAGTGAATTCTTTGAAAACAATAAAGACTGGCTGGTTTCTTATAGTGCTTTTTCTTATTTAAGAGATTTACATGGAACGGTTGATTTCAATCAATGGCCTACACATGCGAATTACGATAAAGAATCCATTTCAAAATTAGTTGATCCTAAGTCAAAGACTTATGAGGATATCGCATTTTTCTATTTTGTACAATTTCATTTGCATTTACAATTATTAGAGGCTAGTGAATATGCTCATAAGCATGGAGTGATTGTAAAAGGGGATATACCCATTGGTGTCTATCGTTTTGGTGCGGATGCATGGCAAAATAAAGGGTTGTTTCATATGGACATGCAAGCGGGCGCACCTCCCGATGATTTTGCAGTGAGTGGACAAAACTGGGGATTTCCCACTTATAACTGGGAAGCCATGGCGAGTGATGGTTTTGCTTGGTGGATTTCTAGGTTTGACCAAATGAAGTTTTACTTTGATGCATTTAGGATTGATCATATTTTAGGATTTTTTAGAATTTGGAGCATCCCTATGCATGCCGTGGAAGGTATCATGGGGCATTTTGTACCCGCCATTCCTGTTTCCATAAATGAATTAAATGCAAAAGGTATTAGCATAGATCATTACCGACTTACCAACCCATTCATTAACGAAACTAATTTGTTCCTAATTTTTGGATATGATAATGAATGTGTAAAGAAAGATTATTTAAAACATATTGGAGATGGCCATTATGAGTTACTACCTGCATTTAAAACACAGCGACAAGTAGAAGCTTTTTTTTGTATCCTGCCTCAGGACGAATGGCATGATAAAATTAAACGAGGTTTATACAAATTAATTAGCAACGTAATTTTAATAGATGCAGAAAAAGCGCATCATTATCATTTTAGATTTAATATAGAAGGGACCAGTTCTTTTCAACAATTGGATCCTAAAACACAGCATTTATTAAAGGAGTTGTATGTAGATTATTTCTTTAAACGTCAGGAGGTAGCTTGGGAAAAAGAAGCCATGCAAAAACTACCTATCCTAAAGCTTTCCACCAATATGCTTATTTGTGGCGAGGATTTAGGAATGGTACCTTCCTGCTTGCCGAATGTAATGTATCAACTTGGGATGTTAAGTTTGGAAGTACAAAGAATGCCAAAGGGGTCTAACAAAACTTTCTTTCACCCAGAGGATGCACCTTATCTAAGTGTAGTAACGCCTTCTTCTCATGATACCAGTACGATTCGTGGCTGGTGGGAAGAGGACCGTGCAAAAACGCAGCAATTTTATAATCAAGAAATTGGTCAATTAGGAGAAGCGCCAATGCATTGTGAACCTTGGATTAATAAAGCTATTTTAGCACAACATTTATATTCACCTGCCATGTGGGCAATTTTCCAATTGCAGGATTATTTAGGGGTGGACGAAAACATTCGCCGCAGTAACCCCCATGAGGAAAGAATTAATGTACCTGCCAATCCTAAACATTACTGGAGATACAGAATGCACCTAAATTTAGAAGACTTAATTGCAGCCACCGCGTTTAATACCGAATGGAATGAGGCCATTAAAGCAAGCGGACGTTAATATAATTAGCGCCTCTTTAGTATCTTCGTTAAAACGAACTAAGTGGAATTATCTTTCTGGGAACAATCTTTACCTTTCGAGTATCCTTTTACCATTTCAAATGGTAGAACCAAAACACATCAACATAGTTTAATGGTGCGTTTGTCCTTAGGCAATTGGGTTGGGTTTGGAGAAGCACCAGCCATTGTATATTATAATATGACGGTAGCAGGGATGATGGAGCAATTAGAGAAAAATAGAAAACTCATTGAGAAATTTGCCCTCATAGATCCTGAACGTTTTTGGCATTTCTTACATCATTTATTCCCCAATGATCCTTTTTTAGTTTGTGCATTGGATATGGCAGGTTGGGATTTGTGGGGACAAATGAAAAAACAACCCATCCATCAATTATGGGGAACTGAGTGGCATACACATTCAAGTAGTAATCATAGCGCCCTAACTGAAAATATTTCTTTGCCGCCCATTTGTGATTATACATTAGGAATAGATCCTATTGAAAAAATGGTGCAGAAAATGGAAGCACATCCTTGGCCTGTTTATAAAGTCAAAGTTGGCACAGCGTATGATATTGAAATGATCACCGCACTAAGAGTGCATACTGATAAACCTATTCGTGTAGACGCCAATGCAGGATGGACAACCGAGGAAGCGTTGTTTAAGATTCCCGCATTAGCATCCCTGGGGGTTGAATTGGTAGAACAACCATTAGCTATAGACAATTGGGAAGGGATGGAACAATTAAAAAAACAAGGGATACTGCCATTGTTTGCGGATGAAAGTTGTGTGATGGAGAAAGACGTTGCAGTTTGTGCAAATTATTTTGATGGCATCAATATTAAACTAACAAAGTGCAGTGGGTTAACGCCTGCATTGCGCATGATAAAGGAGGCTAGAGCTTTGGGTTTAAAAGTAATGATGGGCAGTATGAATGAATCTGTGATTGGCTCCGCAGCCATTGCGCAATTCTTGCCTCAATTGGATTACGTGGATATGGATGGACCCTTATTAATGACCGAACTAAATGGAGTAGGACTTGATTTTGGTTTTCAAGGGGAACCTGGAAAAATTGCACCATTGAATCACTATGGATTAGGCGTTCAATATCGAACTCCATTTTTAAAGTAAACCTACTATGACACCAGAACGTACCGAAAAATTAATTAAAGTATTAAGTAAACGTCAATCCAATTTGACGGTGGTGATGGAGAATGTGCAGGATCCACATAATATTTCGGCAGTACTTAGAACCTGTGATGCCGTGGGAATACAAGATATTTATATTTTAACCACTAAAATTCCAAGGCATAAAAAATTTGGGTATAAAAGTAGTAGTAGTGCTTTAAAATGGTTAACGATTCATGAGTTTGATCATTTAGAAGAATGCATGAAAGCGGTAAGAAAAAACTTTTCTAAAATATTAACCACGCATTTATCAAGTGATGCAGTTCAATTATATGGTATAGATTTTACTGAATCCGTTGCCTTGGTATTTGGCAATGAACATGCTGGAGTAACTGATGAGTGCAGGGCTTTAGCGGATGGTAATTTTATTATCCCTCAAATGGGCATCATACAAAGCCTAAATATTTCGGTGGCTTGCGCGGTGAGTATATATGAAGCGATGCGCCAAAAAATGGTAGCAGGCCAGTATGATCAAGCTAGTTTACCTAAAGCGCAAATGGATGAATTATTAACGCAGTGGGGCGTAGAAGAATTAACGCCTGAAACCTATATGCCTTATAAGCCAAAGCGCAGTTAATGAAATGAATGAGGTAGTATCGTTCATTACATTTGCTCCGGCACGTCAATACCTAAAGCACGCATACCTTTCTGTAGGGTAGCAGCGATCAAAATACTTAGCTTAATTCTTAAGTGCTTCTTTTTTTCAGATTCCGCATTGGCGATAGATAATTCTGCATAGAAACTATTAAACAACTTTGCTAAGTTAAAAATATAAATTGCTACTTTGGAAGGATCTAAGGTTTCTGCAGCTTCGTTAATGACGGCAGGGAAGTTGGTAAGTTCAATGGCCAAAGCTTTTTCCAATGGTAATAATTCCGAATCTGTTAATTGAATATCAGTTCCTGTTTTTCTTAAAATACTTTTAATACGCGCATGCGTATATTGAATAAACGGGCCAGTGAATCCATGAAAATCAATACTTTCCTCTGGATTAAAAATCATTTTCTTTTTAGGATCTACTCTTAATAAGAAAAATTTAAGGGCACCTAATCCAATGGTATTGTATAATGCTGTTAATTGTGTTTGTGTAAAGTTGGCCACCTTGCCTAATGATTCTGTTTTCTCTTTTGAAATATTAATCATTTCATCCACTAAATCGTCCGCATCTACCACCGTGCCTTCCCGGCTTTTCATTTTACCAGTTGGTAATTCCACCATGCCATAACTTAAATGGTATATTCCATCTGCGGCAGGCAATTGCAATTTTTGACAAATTAATTTCAATACCTTAAAGTGATAGTTTTGTTCGTCACCTACTACGTAGATACTTGCATCGGTATTAAATTCTTTTTGTTTCACTTCGGCTAATCCAATATCCTGAGTCATGTATACAGAAGTGCCATCTTTACGTTGAACAATTTTTTCATCCAATCCATCGCCTGTTAAATCTATCCAAACAGAATTATCTTCCTTCTGATAAAATACTTTCTTGGTTAAACCTTGCTCCACTAGTTCCTTTCCTAATAAATAAGTATTGCTCTCATAATAAGTTTTTACAAAATCGGATCCTATTTTTTTATACGTCGTATCAAATCCTTCGTACACCCAGGTATTCATCCGCTTCCATAAATCCATAGTGGCAGCATCACTTTGTTCCCACTTCAACAACATTTCTTGTGCTCCTTTTTGGATAGGTGCTTCTTTCTCTGCTAACTCCTGTGTCATGCCACCAGCCACTAGTTCAGCTACCTCTGCTTTATAAGCATCATT
>CAIOYQ010000090.1 GCA_903862505.1 uncultured Bacteroidota bacterium | reverse complement strand
GGCATTGGTAATACCAAAAAATGTACGAAGATTACCATTAATGGTATAGGACCATTTATTATTTCCTAATGCAGTGCATTTAAATTTTGCATCTGAATTGCCCCAGGTAGATGCAACATATTTCCAATCCGAACCACTTGTACTTAATGTAGTTAATACACCAATATGTACAAAGATGTCACTGGTATTACCCAATAAATTTTTATTTCCTTTAGTAGCATCTGCAGTAATCGTAGTGGATGCAATTGATTCAGTAACAAAACTAGGCGTGCTAACTAACAATTGTGCATTAGCATGTATAGAGAATAGAACAAGTATATATAAAAATACCTTCTTCATTTAGCAAGAAATCTAAATAATGTGTAAATTTTACACACTCCTAAATTAACGAAAATTTTTTATTAATTGCGTATTATTTACATATTATTAAAAAATAATCATATGTATTTGCAAATCAACAAATTAAGCATCAATCTACTTTAAAAAGGGATCTAAAGCCACAGTGGGTTTGCCGGAGTTGTCAAAGGCACCTAGTGTATAGCCTTGCCAGTTATTATACGCTTCGGGTTCCCAATAAAAAACACCTAATCCATTATTACCATTTACTGCTTTGACTTTATTAATTAAGTCCTGTATAAAAAGTTTTGCTTCGCTTGCGTTGTCCCATGGCATTCCAATTTCAACAACCATTACAGGTGTATTATATCTAGCGACCATATCATTCATATTTTGTAAACATAAATTATTGGCAGTTTGCCAACCACCACTTGTATACGTTGGATAAAGTGACATGCCGATCATATCCCATTTAATACCATTGGTTTTTAAGCCATCAAAAATCCATCTAAACAAAGTGTTATTGTAACCATTGGAAACATGCACCATTACTTTTGCATTAGGAAAAACAGTTTTAGAAGCTTCTGCACCTGCCCCAATGAGTTGTGCAAAATTTTGCATATTCAAACTTGCTTTACCATCAGGCCATAAAACTCCATCATCTACTTCATTGCCTATTTGCACCCAGGTTGGATTTATCCCAGCATTTTTTAATTGTGATAAAACAAAAAGCGTATGATTTTTTAAAGAATCTTTTAAAATAGGGAATGCCGCATTGGACCAAGCTGCAGGCTTCACTTGTTTTCCTGGATCGGCCCAGTTATCACTGTAATGAAAATCAATTAATAATTTTAATCCTAAATTTTTGGCACGAATACATTTTGAAATCACATCTTCTAACCCATTCCATTTATTAGCAGGATTTACCCAGACACGAATACGAATAGCATTCATTCCTATTTCTTTCATAAGTGCAAAGCATTCTGTTTGTGCCCCATTTTTATTATAAAACTTAATGCCCTTGGATTCCATTTCGGTTACCCAACTAATATCTGCTCCTTTTATAAAGGTTGTATCTGAAACCGTTGGTATGACTGGGGGTACAGGATCTACAATAGGCCCTTCCACACTGGGTTTACATGCTAAAAAAAGTATGGTGGATACGCACAGTATATATGGGAAGAGTCTGTTTTTTAATTTCATGATTATAATTTGTTTTTAAAGTTACTATTTATTTAGCTTTGGCAGGTCATTATAAAGTCTAAAATTAATTTAATGAAAAGGTGTCTAGTTAGTATTGTATTTTTATTGGTTGCGCATTTTACTTATGCACAGTCTATCCCTAAGGTAGAAACTGGGAGTATTGTACGCGTCGAAAATTTTAGTTCTAAGTATATTACTAATAGAAATATTGATATCTGGTTGCCACAGGATTATAATGTAAATAAAAAATATGCCGTTTTATATATGCAGGATGGACAAATGTTATTTGATTCAAATACCACCTGGAATAAAAAAAGCTGGATGATGCAGTCGTCCATCACTAAATTGATCAAAGAAAATATAATTAAGGAAGTGATTGTTGTTGGGATTTGGAATGGAGGAGAAAGAAGGCATTCCGAATACTTTCCACAAAAGCCTTTTGAAATGCTAACTTCTGAACAAAAAAATAGCATCAAAGTAGCCGTTAGACAAAACAATGCATCGGTTTTTAATAATTATGAATTGAATGCAGACAATTATTTAAAATTTATGGTGGAAGAATTAAAACCTTTCATTGATAAAAAGTTTTCTACTAATACGAATTTCGATAAAACTTTTATTGCTGGGAGTAGTATGGGTGGGCTTATTTCTATGTACGCTATCTGTGAGTATCCCAATGTTTTTGGTGGCGCTATTTGCATGTCCACCCATTGGCCTGGTATATTTGAAATGGAAAACAATCCTATACCACAAGCTTTTAGAAGTTATCTTGAAGCAAATTTACCCAATCCAAAAAATCATAAACTCTATTTTGATTATGGGGACCAAACCTTGGATGCCCTTTATCCTCCCTTACAAAACAAAGTAGATCAGATCATGCGTAAAAAAGGATATACCGAAAAAAGCTGGATGACTCAATTTTTTAAAGGGCAGGAACATAGCGAGGTGGCCTGGAGTGGAAGAATACATATTCCATTAACCTTTATGTTGGCTAAATAAGTTGAATAAATACGCGTTGTATATAATTACACAAAATCTGCGCCATCCTCTATGCTTACAATATAATGAGTTAGGGACTTGCCTGTTGCTAACTGATATATTTTTTCTGCTTGTTCAATTACATCTTGGCTATGGTTTTGATTTACGATATTAATGGTGCAACCCCCAAATCCGCCACCCATCATTCTTGCACCTATCACATTTTCGTTTCCCTTAACTGCGTCAATCAATATATCTAATTCAGGACAACTTACTTCATACAATTTGGATAAGCCTTCATGGGTACTGAACATTTTTTCGCCAAAGGCTTTTATATTATTCAATTTTAAATCTTGGGCAGCAGCCTGTGTTCTTTCAATTTCTTCAACCACATATTTACATCTATTATACACTACTGCATGATTGGCTGGAGAAATGCATTCATTTAATATTTGCATAGTAGCTTCTCGTAAAGAAATAATTTTCGGATATTTTTCTTGGATAAACTGAATACCTTCTTCACATTCTTTTCTTCGGGTATTGTATTCACTGCTTGCCAGCGCATGTTTTACACCCGTATCAAATAAAATAATTTGATATCCTTTCATGTTAAGTGGAAAATATTGGTACTCCATGTTTTGACAATCCAATAATATTACATGATCTTTTTTCCCAAACATGCTCGTAAACTGATCCATGATACCACACTGTACCCCTGCAAAATCATGCTCTGCTTTCTGCGCCATGAATGTTAATTCCATCTTATCTATCCCAAATTCAAACAATTCATTTAGCCCAAATGCAATACTACACTCAATGGCAGCCGAACTTGATAAGCCCGCTCCTATAGGCACATCACTGGTAAGACTAATATCAAAACCAGTGGGAAATTTTCGCTTTTTTACAAATTGGACAATTACACCAATTAAATAATTGGCCCATTGTTTTTCACTGACTCTTAAATTAGCCAAGGAATCTATGATAAGTGTATCTTCTAAATCTACGGCCGTTAAATGTATTTCATCGTCGGCACGTTTTGTAATGGTAGCTGTTGCGCCAAATTGAATAGCTGCAGGCAATACGAATCCGTTGTTATAATCGGTATGCTCTCCAATTAAATTAATTCTGCCGGGTGCTTTTACCGTTATGGATTGCATTATTAATTTTTAAGCTTTTGTAAACAGGCCGCCGCAGCGTCCAAGGTTTCTTTTTGCTTGGCAAAACATAAACGTATTACTTTATGATCAGTGCCATCATGATAAAAAGCACTCATAGGTATGGTCGCAATGCCATATTCCGTCACTAATTTTTCTGCAAAAAGGGTATCTGCTTCGTTAGAGATAGATGCATAAGAGTAGGACTCAAAATAAGAACCAGAAGAGGGTATGGCCTGCAGTGGCGTGTCCTTTAACAGTGCGCGTAGGTAGTCCCTTTTTTCTTGATAAAAATTACCCAATGTTAAATAAGCTTCCTTATTACTCATATACTTTGCGATCCCCAATTGCTTAGGTGTATCACAACTAAACACATTAAACTGATGTACTTTTCTAAACTCCTTGCTCAAATGGTCGGGCGCAATACAATACCCTAATTTCCATCCAGTACAGTGATAGGTTTTACCAAAAGAATAAATAATAAAACTACGCTTGTATAGTTCAGGATATTTTAAAATAGAGGCATGTGGCTTATTGTCGTAAATCAAATGTTCATATACTTCATCACTAATTAAGTATAGATTATTCGTAACTATTATTTCTTGCAATTGCAAAATATCGGTATGCGTCATTACGGTCCCTGTTGGATTATGCGGTGAATTCACTAAAATAGCTTTGGTCTTTGGCGTGATCGCCGCTTTTACTTTATCCCAAGGAATAGTATAAGTAGGAAATGATAATGCAATGGGCACAACAACCCCTCCATTAATAGTAATATTGGGTATATAACTATCATAAGCAGGTTCAAAAATAATCACTTCATCACCCGGTTGTATAATCGTTGTAAATGCAGTATACAAAGCATAGGTTCCTCCAGGGGTAATGGTAATATCTGTTTCGGGATGAATATTTGTCCCGTATAAAAATTGGATTTTTTCGGCCAGCGCCGTTCTCAATGCGGGCACTCCATAACTATGTGCATATTGATTGCCACCATCCTTCATGGCCTGGTTCACGCATTCAATGAGTTCGGCACTCATGGGAAAATCGGGGAAGCCCTGTCCTAAATTAATGGCACCATGCTTTGCCGCCAATTGACTCATCACCGTAAAGATGCTGGTGCCAATATGGGGAAGCTTTGATTCCATGAATAGAAATTAAAAAAAGTAAATTAAAATGCCAGCTGATTGGATAACCGCTTTAATTCCAATTCGGCCACTTTTGCAGTATACACCAAGCTTACCAATCTAAATCCAGCAGTTTCAAAACTTTGTTGTGCTTGCTTAACGTCTACAATAGTAGCTTGCCCTAACTGAAATTTTTGCATGATTAGATTTAACAACGCCTGAGACATTTGATAATTTTCCGACTCCGTATTTAATTGTTTCACGCTGGTTTGATAAGACTGAAATGTCTTGCTAACATTCGTGGACATTCTTGCCATTGCATTTTGATATTGCATATTGGCTGAAGTCGTATTTATTTTTGCGTTCTTATAGTTTTTCTTGGAAGCACCGCCTGCATATAAAGGGATAGATAAATTAACTCCAAGGAAAGTGCCATAGGTTTCATTTAATAAACTAAATCCTGCAGCCGATTGATTGCTATTGTAATTATATCCAGTGCTTGCTCTCAGTGTAGGATACATTAATGCACGGGTTTCCTTTTCTATGAGCTGATTTATTTTTATTTGTTGCGATACACTTTGTAAACTAGGATTGAGCAAACTTTTCGCTTCAATATCTTTAAAGTTTAAATATCTATCTACAAAAATACTATCCTCTATAGTAATCATAGATCCTGCAGGCATTACCATGGTATTTAATAAATCATCTTTCGCTTGATCAATCACCAACAATTGATTTTCCTTAGCTTGTATTAAAGCATTCAAATCTAAACTAGATTGTAATAAATCAGCTTCATTCGCAACACCTACTTTTTGTTTTGCTTTTACAATATCCAATCTTTGTTGACTAGCATCAATCGACTTTTCAATCGTTATTAAATATGCTTGTTGGCGAACTATATTATAGTATTGTTGCATCACCGTTGCGGTGGTCGTTTGAATTTGATTTTGTAAAAATGAATTAGACTGATTTTCTAAAGCTGCTAATCTTTCCTTTGTGGTTTGTATTCTGTACCCATTAAATATAATAAAGGATGCGGTTACTCCGCCATTTACCGTTGTCCCCGAAACGCCCGGCTTGGTTGTGTTTCGTGCCGCATCAGCAAATTTTTGTTGTATCGTGCTAGACGTTTTATTTTCATTCGCTGTTGCCGTAATCGTAGGCAAGGCACCCGCTACGCCATAGTCATTATTATTCTTAGCAATCTCCACCGTGTTTTCTACTAACTTAATATCATAACTGTTTTTTAATGCAGTTTGAATGGCATCTTTTAAACTGATCCTTTCTTGCGCCGATGCACTCGTGCATTGCACTAAAATGATAAGAATTGCTAAAGATGAAAATATTTTTTGCATAATATAAAATTTGTTACCCAACCAATGTACCTACTGCATCGCCTTTCACCAATTTCATTAAATTACCTGGTTGGTTCATATCAAATACGATAATGGGTAATTTATTTTCCATACACAAAGTAAAGGCAGTCATATCCATTACTTTCAGATTTTTAGTGATGCAATCCTGGAAACTAATTTTATCAAACTTAACTGCATTTGGATTTTTTTCTGGATCGGAATCATACACGCCGTCTACTCTTGTGCCTTTTAATATTACATCTGCTTTCATTTCAATAGCTCTTAAAGAACCGGCCGTATCGGTTGTGAAATAAGGATTACCCGTGCCTGCTCCAAAAATAACTACACGTCCTTTTTCTAAATGTCTTAATGCTTTTCTTCGGATATAAGGTTCTGCAATTTGATCCATATTGATTGCAGATTGTAATCTTGTATACACGCCAATTTTTTCCAACATGGCCTGAATGGCCATAGCATTAATCACCGTAGCCAACATACCCATATAGTCTCCGTGTGCTCTTTCTATTCCACTGTCCGCTTCGTTCATTCCTCTATAAATATTCCCGCCGCCAATAACAATGGCTACTTCCACCCCCAATGCCACTACTTCTTTAATTTCATTGGCATACTGCTCAATAATTTTTGGGTTAAATGGATCCCCCGTTCTTTCGGTTCCTATTAAGGCTTCACCTGAAAGTTTCAATAAAACGCGCTTGTATTTAGGCTGCATAATCGGTAATATTTATACTTGCAAGATACAAATTTTGAATAAGGATTTGTTGGATTTATATAGACGGCGCCGGCTTCATTATTATAAATGAAAAGGGGCCTTTTGGGCCCCCTTTTCAGTATTTTTTAAAAACAAGCGAATCTTACCCAAGTGCAACACGCTTGAATTCAGTTACTTTAATGTCACCCACACTCTTTACGTGTTCACCCACTGTTTTAGAACCGTCTTTCACAAAAGACTGAGCTAATAATGTTTGCTCCTTAAAGAAAGCTGCAATTTTACCTTCGGCAATTTTTACAATCATTTCTTCTGGCTTTCCTGCCATTTTAGGATCTTCTTTCATGGTATCAATAATGATTGCTCTTTCGCGTGCTACTGTTTCAGCAGGCACTGAATCCGCATCTACCGCCACCGGGTTCATTGCAGCAATTTGCATTGCTAAGTCTTTACCCAATTCAGCAGCTTCAGCAGTTAACGCAACCAATACACCCATGCGGTTTGCACCGTGAATATAAGAGGCAACAAATGGCGCATCTAATCTTTCAAATTTAGCTACAGAAATTTTTTCTCCGATCGAAGCTAATTTATCGTTGATCATATCAGCAACAGTAATACCGTTGATAGATACTGCATTTAATTCTTCTGATGATTTTACATTGTTTGCAACAGCAGCGTCCGCAATGCTTTGCGCAAATGCAACGAACTCTGCATTCTTAGAAACGAAATCCGTTTCACAAGCAATACATACTACAAACCCAGTTTTGTGGTCAGCAGTAGTTTTTGCAATAATCACGCCTTCTTTTGCTTCACGATCGCTACGCTTAGCAGCCACTTTTTGACCTTGCTTACGTAACCAATCAATCGCTGCTTCAAAATCACCATTTGTTTCTGTCAATGCTTTACGACAATCCATCATACCGGCACCGGTAGCTTGACGTAACTTATTAATATCTTGTGCTGTTATAGCGCTCATAAAATATTTTTAAAATGTTCTTAAATTAAACTTACTAGATACTATCAAAAAAATACAATTGGGTCATTGATGTCTACTTGTATAGCAATCAATAACCCAATTGGGATAATATATTATTTTCTTACTGGACCACGAGCACCAGTAGTTGTACGACGCTTAGGAGCACCTGGAGCAGAAGGAGCTGCACCCGCACCACGCTTAGCTCTTCCGCCTTCCGCATTTGCTTCGGCTTCCATGCGCTTTGCTTTTGCTTCTAATTCGTTTGCACCTTCTTCTACTTCACTTTCATCTTCTTTTGAAGCTTGACGCTCAGCCAAACCTTCAGCGATTGCTGCAGTGATATAGTTAGT
>CAIOYQ010000089.1 GCA_903862505.1 uncultured Bacteroidota bacterium | reverse complement strand
TTCTTTTATATTCCTCATGTTACGAAGTCCCATGACAGCTTTTTTAGTTTCTGCAGTTCCTTGTAAAATAAGTTCTGCTAATTTGTGTATACCCGTATCATTAGGGTTTACTTTATAAAAATTTATTTTTTTAGCAGAAGCGTAAATATAGTCAGCGATATCATCTAATGAAGTAGCCAAATAGTGAATATCTTCTCTATCAAATGGGGTAATAAAATTTCTACCTAATTCCGTAAAAATATTATGCGTTAAGTCGTCATTTTTATGTTCTAAATTTTCAATTTGTGCTAAAATATTAGCTCTAATATCAGCATCTGGCTCGTTTACCATTTCTTTTAATTTTCCGCCCATTTCATAAACATGCTCTGCAACTTCTTCAAATAGTTGAAAAAATACTCTGTCTTTTGGTAAGAAAATCTTCATGATTGAATTTAAGCCCATAACTAATAATTTTTAATTGATTGTAGGTTGTAAAAATGCAGTTTTAGGCTTTAATTATTGTGTTTTATAGATTACTAAATTGTTAACAAATGCATCTTTTTGATGGCAAAGTAGACGCCCTTTTTGGGCATAAAAAAGGGAGGCATTTAGCCTCCCTTTACAAAATCCGTTAGCTTTCCCCCAAAAGCTCACCAAATATCTTTTATAATTATTGTTAGCTTATAGAAATGAGTTACCAATTGTGCAATGAAATAGGTAATTTTCTTATCTTCAAACTATCATAACAAACATAATACAAGTTATTTACCTATTAAAATACTGAAAATCAATGAAATATAAAATTAGCCCCATTTTACTAATTTTGACTTTCTTTCTCCAACTTGCTAGCCACAATGCCTATACTCAAAGGCCCGATTCGGTATATATAGTACCCAAGACTCCCTTTGTAAGTCAATTAATGGAGTTAAAAGCCCTAAATGTCACCATTAATTTATCCGAGGCCACTCGCCAAATTCCAGTTCATGATGGAGTCGTAGACGGAAATGCGCAACAATTGATTAAGCAAGGCAATGACATATATGTGTTTATTGAGCAAACGGGGTTTGTATACAAATTGGCCAGTGCGGATTCTGCTAACCTGGTTTATAAAAGAATGGATAAGACGGTTAATTTGAATTACAATATTGACTGTTTTAATTTCACATTTGAAAATAGTTTATATAGCTATGGGGGCTATGGTTTTTGGAAAACCAACGGAATTTTAAGAAAATTCAATGAAAAAGATAAGGAATGGGATGTCATACCACTAAATAAAGAAGTCATTGGAACTTCTTATTTATGGCTTTCTCCTGACGAAGGAAGAGTTTACCTCCCTTTTCAAAGAGCAGTAAATGCAGGGATTAGGGGTCCAGAAAATATTAAAGGGATACCCGATTATACAAGTTATTACCTAGACATTAAAAACAAACAATGGGTGAAGTTGGGGCAGCTTGAAAAAGAGGTAATTGATATTGTTCAAAACGATTTTTCTTCGAGACAATACGTTACTTATAAAAACGGTTATTTGCATAGAGTAAATGAGGAAACCTATCTATTTGACATACGTAATAACAAAATATACAAATCGAAGAATCCCAATTTAAATCAATTTTTAATTCGTCGCGCCTCCGCTGAAAACATGTTTATTTTTGGAGATAAAGTTTATAGTTTTGATTTAACTACTCAAACCTTTATTACTTTCCCTTTTACGCTTTCTGATTTTGAATTATTGTCATTCGATATTTGGGAATCTGTTTCCATATTATATAATATTTTAATAA
>CAIOYQ010000088.1 GCA_903862505.1 uncultured Bacteroidota bacterium | reverse complement strand
ACTTCGGTAAGTGCTACTAATAATTTCTTTGGTCCTTTCAGAGGTAACTTAACTGGTGCAACTGCGGCTGGGCCCACTGCTATAAGACAATCTGCCTTTATTGCCAACCTAATGAACGGAACCAACACTGCATTTACGGGTGTT
Source organism: uncultured Bacteroidota bacterium (assembly GCA_903862505.1). Taxonomy (GTDB): domain Bacteria; phylum Bacteroidota; class Bacteroidia; order Chitinophagales; family Chitinophagaceae; genus Sediminibacterium. The sequence continues at coordinate 5,477 of CAIOYQ010000088.1, read as the reverse complement.
GCCGATCCAAGAGCCATTTATTTATTAAGAAAAAATGCTGCTGGAACTTTTAAAGGAGTTGATATTGTAAAAGGACAGACAGTAATGACTGCGAATGATAGACCAGAAAGTTTCTGGGGGGTTGCGCAAACAACTTCTGTAAACAACACAGCACCTGCTACCGATGCAAACTGTCGTTTTATTTTCAGAAATGCTGCACCTTTCCCTGTAATGACTGCCTCTGAAATGTCATTTTTACGTGCCGAAGCTGCTTTTAGAAAAGGAGACAAGTCAGCTGCCTTAGCTGCTTACAAGGATGGTATCTCAAAACACTTTGATTTGTTAATGACCTATTACAATACCAATGTACCTACTGCCGATTTATTAACGACGGCAACAAAAAATGCATTTTTAGCAGATACAAGAGTGGTTCCTGCAAATGCTGCAGATTTAACATTAACTCAAATCATGTTACAAAAGTATATTGCTTTATGGGGGCATGGCACATTTGAAACATGGGTAGATATGCGTAGATACCATTATGTGGACAATGATCCTGCTACAGGCAAACAAGTTTATCGTGACTTTACACCACCATCTGGCAACGATTTATACCAAGATAACAATGGTAAATTAGTGTACAGAGTACGTCCAAGATTTAACTCTGAATATGTTTGGAACATTAATGAGTTAACACGTATTGGAGGAACAGCTGTTGATTACCACACAAAAGAAATGTGGTTCTCTCAAAAATAAGCGCAACTAATTATATTTTAAATAACCCCTTTCGAGGGGTTATTTTTTTGCGCATACTTTACTAACTTCAAGTAATTAATAAAAAGCATGAAAAAATTAACACTGATTGGCGCCTCCATTTTTATTTTTTCCCAATTTGCGTTTGCGCAAATTAGTTGGAAAGAAGTGTCGGCAGAATATGGTGTTACCAACAAGGGGTTCACGGTTTACGAATCGGCTGGAACCTTAGCAGATAGTGCTTTTAGAGCGTTTTATGTTAAAATAGATAAAGCAGAAAAAAGCTTGCATATGGATGCGGATACTACTTTGTATCGTCGTTTAACACCCACTCAGTTTTATGAAAAACTAAATCACCCACTACTGGTTGTGAATTGTTCTTTTTTTGAATTTAAAAATAATACCAATGTAAATATAATTGTACAAAAGGGTAAATTGGTTGCCCATAATATGCAAGGTATTCCTGGAAAAGGCAAAGACACGCTTACCTATTTACATGTACTCAATGCTGCGATTGGGAGGAAGGCAAATAAAAATTTTGAAATCAATTATACCTATACCGACTCCTCATTATTGGAATCTTATTATCAAACCTACCCCTTAAAGCCTTACAGAGATTCGAGCTCAAAAATGAATCGAATGGAGGCAAGGTTTTCTAATTTAAAACCTTGGAAAGTGAATTGGGCCGTGGGCGGCGGACCTGTGTTATTAAAAAACGGGGAAGTAAACATTACCAATAACGAGGAGCACAAATTTGCAGGCAAAGCCATTTTAGATAGACACCCAAGAACCGCAATGGGTTATACCAAAGACGGTGATTTGATTGTTATGGCCATTCAAGGAAGAATGAAAGGGATTGCTATAGGAGCCACTTTGAATGACATTGCCATGTTATTTAAAGACCTAGGTTGTGAAGGAGCCATTAATTTAGATGGGGGTGGAAGTTCTTGCATGTTAGTGAATGGTAAAGAAACCATAAAGCCATCCGATCCTACTGGTCAAAGACCTGTCCCCGCTGTTTTTTATGTAATGGATAGCAAGCAATAATATAAACTATACGCTTGTGTAATAATTTATAATCTCCCAATTATTTTGACTCCGTTTATTTATCTTACAGCAAATTATTTTATATGCGTAAGATTTTATTGTTAGGTGTACTTTTTTTATTGGCCTTTGCAACAATGCAGGCACAAAATATTCCAAGTCCAAAAAGTCATTTTGGTTTTAACATTGGCGACAATTATCATTTGGCCACTTTTACTCAAACCGAAGCGTATTTTAAAAAATTAGCAGCGGCTTCTAATAAAGTAAAATTGCAAGTAATTGGTAAAACAGAGGAGGGACGCAACCAATACATGCTCATCGTTTCTGACCCAAGTAATATTAAACAACTAGATAAATATAAATCTATCTCTCAAAAAATGGCGCGCGCAGAAGGCTTGTCAGAAGCGGATGCAAAGCAATTGGCAAAGGATGGCAAGAGTGTAGTATGGATTGATGGCGGTTTACACGCAACAGAAGTAGTGGGCATTCATCAGTTGATTCAAACCATGTATACGGTGCTAACAAGAGACGATGAAGAAACCAAACGTATTTTAAAATCTACTATTATTTTATTTGTACATGCCAATCCGGATGGACAAGAATTGGTTTCTAATTGGTACATGCGTAATGCAGATACTTTAAAAAGGTCAACGGAGAATTTACCACGCTTATATGAAAAGTATATTGGTCATGATAACAATCGTGATTTTTTCATGTTAAACATGAGTGAATCAAAAAATATGAGTCGTCAACTATATATAGAGTGGATGCCACAAATTTTATACAACCACCACCAAACAGGGCCTCCAGGCACTGTGGTAGCGGGTCCTCCTTATCGTGATCCATTTAATTATGTGTATGATCCATTGCTTATGACTGGCATTGATGCGATGGGTGCTGCAATGAGTAACCGTTTAAATGCGGAGGGCAAACCAGGTTATACAATGAAATCGGGTTCGGTATATTCTACTTGGTGGAATGGTGGATTAAGAACAGCAGCCTACTATCATAATATCATTGGACTCCTAACCGAGATTATTGGAAGCCCAACACCAAGTAAAATTCCGTTAGTGCCCAATAGATTAATTCCAAATAGCGGCACCCCTTATCCGATTGAACCACAACAATGGTATTTTAAAAACTCAATCGACTATTCTGTTTCTTTAAATTATGCCGTATTAAATTATGCATCCAGATATAAAGATGAATTGTTGTACAATATATATACGATGGGAAAAAATAGTATTGATGCTGGTAATAAAGACACTTGGACAAAGTCTCCCAAAAAAGTTGAATTACTGAACGATGTTTTAAAACTACCGACGGAGAAAGCAGCAAGTGGAGACAGTTCGCAATCGGACCCTTTTAGTAAGATATATAAAAATAAGGAGCTAAGAGATGCTAGAGGTTATATTATAACTGCCAATCAAACGACTACGGCTACTTCATTTATCAATATTTTAATTAATAGCGGTATTCAAGTTCAACAAGCAAGTTCGGCATTTTCTGTTGCTGGAAAAAATTATCCAAGTGGCTCCTATATTGTAAAAACCAATCAAGCATTTCGTCCACATGTATTAGATATGTTTGAACCGCAGGATCATCCAAATGATTTTCAATATCCTGGTGGGCCGCCTGTGCGTCCTTATGATGCAGCTGGTTGGACACCCGCATATACGATGGGTCTTCAATTTGATAGAATCCTAGATGATTTTAATGGTCCATTTGAAAACATTGCATACGGCGATGTTCAATCACCTAAGGGAAACATCATTAACTCCGAGCTAAACACCTATGGGTATCATTTTTCTACCAAGGAAAATGCTGCTTATAAAGCGGTGAATGATTTCTTAAAAGAAGGGGCAAGTATTTATAAGAATAAAGAAAGTTATTATGTTGGCTACGAAAATAAGTTTACAGACTTCACCAATTTCAAATCTATTATTTCAAAAATAAGCAATGAACACGGCGTTGTTTTTACCGCTGCTACTAGTAAGCCCTCGGATACTTTACAAAAAGTGCAACCCTTGCGCATTGCTTTATGGGATAGATATGGCGGTTCTATGTCATCGGGTTGGGTAAGATGGATTTTTGAACAATATCATTTTCCTTTCAATTTATTGTATGTAAAAGAAATTGATTCAACGAATTTAAATGACAAGTATGATGTAATTGTATTTGTGGAAGGAGCAATCCCTGCATTGAGAACAGGATCTTCTTCTTCTTGGGAGGAAAGAGCGCCTAAAGAAAACGATATTCCTGAAATGTATAAAGCACAATTGGGAAGTATTACTGCACAAAAATCGATACCTGCCTTGCAACAGTTTTTAAATAATGGCGGCAAAGTAGTAACCATTGGATCAAGTGCAAATCTTGCGTATCATTTAAATTTACCAGTAAGAAATGCATTGGTAGAAATGGTAAATGGCGCTGAAAGAAATTTACCTGGTGAAAAATTTTATATTCCAGGTAGTGTTATGCAAGTGGCCGTAAATAATAATTATGCGCCTAACTGGGGAATGGAAAATAAAGCAGACGTTTATTTTTCAGCAAGTCCTGTATTTAAATTATCTCCCGAAGCCATTGCACAAAAACAAGTAATACCATTGGCCTGGTATCCAACCCCTTCAACACTTAGAAGTGGATGGGCATTTGGACAAGCCTATTTACAAGACGGTGTTGCAGCGTTTGAAGCGAATGTAGGCAAAGGAAAATTATTTGTGTATGGTCCTGAAATTACTTTTCGTGCACAAACACATGGCACATATAAAATGTTATTTAATCAATTGTACAAATAAAAATTTCATCATGTCTTTATTTTGTTATTCCCAAAATCAAATTGTACCCATTGAAGCAGCTGGTGTTCCAGTCACTGATTTGTTGGTGCAGCGTGGTTATGGAATTTTTGATTTTTTAAGAGTTGCCGGTGACCAACCCCTTTTTATAGATGCACATTTGGATCGCTTTTTTAATTCATCAGAAATAATGCGCTTGCCTATTTCACAGACGCGCGAAGAAATTAAAAAAATTGTCCAAGAGTTGATTGCTAAAAATCAAATCCCTTATTCCGGTATACGAATGATTATTGCAGGTGGTGATGCGCCAGACGGATACACCATTGAGCATCCACATTTAATTATTATTCAAGCGCCACTCGCCGAACCAACATTGACTTTGCCCGAGACTGGAATTAAATTGGCTACTTATAATTATCAACGTCAAATACCAGCAGTAAAGACCACAGATTATTTAATGGCTGTATGGTTACAACCCTGGATGAAAGAACAGGGTGCAGATGATATTTTATACCATCATGATGGTTTCATTAGAGAATGCCCAAGATCTAATTTCTTCTTTGTCACAGATCAAAATATTTTGGTAACCACACAGGAGCAGATGCTAAAGGGGATTACGCGAAAAAATATTATAGAAGTTTGTAAGTCAAATGGCATTCCGGTTGAAGAGCGCATCATCTCTATAGAAGAATTGAAAACAGCCAAAGAGGCCTTTATTACCAGTTCCACCAAGCGCATTATTCCGGTGCATCAAATTGATGACTTTGCCTATATGCTCAATAGGCCAGATTCCTTGGCAAAAAAGGTATATGATTTACTAGTTTCACTAGAATATGGGCATTTTTAATAGAGGAAAAATTGTTCATTAATAATTAACTGGCTAATAATCAATAGTTTAATTATTTT
>CAIOYQ010000087.1 GCA_903862505.1 uncultured Bacteroidota bacterium | reverse complement strand
GTCAGGAATAGAAGGATTTGCATTCCAAATATCCATAATCTCTCTGGTTGCATTAATCATGGTCTCTTCCAAACCACTATGCACTAAATCAATTTCATCAGGGCCATGTGTAATTATTTCTTTATCTGCAGAAGTTACTTTTTTACCAGTCAACTCTTCTATTTGATTTAAAATATTAATATTTGCATTTTCGGTAAAACGTTTTTCTAAACGACCATAACGTACGTGGCTTAAATTTTTTAACCACTCAAAATAGGAAACCGTTACACCCCCTGCATTTAAATACATATCTGGAATTACTAAAATTCCTTTTTTAGCAAATATTTCATCTGCTTCTGGAGTTAAAGGACCATTCGCTGCTTCTCCAATAATTTTTGCTTTAATGCGAGGCGCATTATTACCATCAATTACATTTTCCAATGCTGCAGGAATTAAAATATCACATTCCATTTCTAATGCATCACTGCTTTTTTCAATATTGGTGGCTCCTGGAAAATTCAAAATACTTCCTGTTTTTTTACGATGTTGAAAAACATCCTCCTCATTTAAACCATCCTTACTATAAATGGCTCCTTCAAATTCTGCAATGGCAATAACTTTAGCGCCATGTTCTCTAAAAAACTTAGCCGAATAATAACCTACATTTCCTAAACCTTGTACAATCACATTTTTATCTTCTATCCCAACACTTAATCCTGCTTTAGCCATCACGTCAGGCATTAAGCAAACCTCTCTTACTCCAAAGAAAACACCTAAGCCCGTGGCTTCCTTTCGACCTCTTACCCCACCTAATGAAATAGGTTTTCCTGTTACACAACCAGCAGCATCAATTTCGCCTGGTTTTAATGATTGATAGGTATCTACAATCCATGCCATTTCTCTTTCACCGGTTCCGTAATCTGGAGCAGGTACATCAATACCAGGACCAATAAAATTTTTCTTTACTAACTCGGAAGTATATCTTCTTGTAATTTTTTCCAACTCATAGGTACTCAAAGATCTTGGACTAATTTTAATGCCCCCCTTCGCTCCACCAAATGGCACATTCACAATAGCACATTTGTAGGTCATTAATGCCGCCAAGGCCATCACCTCATCCTGGTTCACGGCTAAGCTAAAACGTATACCCCCTTTACAAGGTGATTTATGTTGTGAGTGCTGAACTCTATATGCTTCAATCACTTCAATACGACCGTCATCCATTTTTACAGGGAATTTCATACTGTAAATGCTATTACAAGCTTTTATTTGTTCTAAAATTCCCGTTTCCCATTTGGTAAACTTTGACGCTTTATCAAAACTTCTTTCTACACTCTGAAAAAAACTATATTCCTTATTCTCTGTCATAACGATCGTTTTAAATGATGAATTTTTATTTTTTCTCTAATTGAGTAATTTTTTTATCGATGCTTGCAACGTATATGAACAAGCCAATTAATATGATGGAAACAATCGTCATCACTAAATAGATTTTCCCACTCTGAACCATGATGCCTTCATTGCTTGCAATTTGAGTTTCTAATAGTTGTATCATATCAATATTTTATTTTAGTGTTAAATTAAAGTATAAATTATAAAAGTCCGTCTTTTTTTAATTGTAATAATTGTATGCGAATTCGAATGGTACTAATCCAAACGCCTAATAAAGTCCATCCAATTACAGCAGGATAAAATACAGTGCGCATATTTGAACTCATGTCTTTTCCATTAATTCCTGGATTTCCGTCACTCCCTTGTCCACCAGGATGCAATGACTCCGTTAGTCTTGGTAAAATCCAAAGTGTAGGGAATAACATAAAGAAAGAAAAAATATTATATACAGCAGATAAACGCGCGCGCTTTTCAATATCTAATAAACTTCCTCTTAAAACGAAATAAGCAAAATAAATAAGTAAGGCGATGGCTGCTCCGTTTTGCTTTGGGTCACCCACCCAAGGGCTACCCCATTGATAGTTCGCCCAAACAGCACCGGTAATTATACCTAGGGTTCCAAAAACCAAACCCATAGAAGCAAATGCAAATGAATACACATCATGCACTAAGTCTCCTGATTTCAAATATTTTATAGCATACACTAATGAAACAAATAATAAAATCATCATGCCAAACCACATCGGTACATGGAAAAAGAAATTGCGGATAGACTCCTTCATGCGCTCATCTAATCGGGGAACTTTAACTAAAAATCCATAAGTACAGGTGTACAATAACAACACAAAAGACAATACCTTCCACCATTTCGCTCTTAGCATAATTAATTGTTTTTAAACCAAGTAAACTTTAAACTAACAATTGTTTGCAAAGTTACTCATTTTTGAATAAAATTGTCGTTTTTGGGGTAAATACTTGTTCCGCAAATTTACTGCTAAAGTTGTACATTTGCCTCCATAATTTTCATGCCGTAACATGAAGCGAACTGCCCCGTAAGGCTGTAGTAAACTTAATGTGGCTATCATCTTAAAATCATAGACACAATGAAACTTTCACAATTCAGGTACGATCTCCCTTTAAACCTGATCGCACAACATCCAACAAAACGAAGAGAAGACAGCAAACTAATGGTGATAAACCGTCAGAATGGTCACATGGAAAATCGAAATTTCTCCGATTTATTAGAGTATTACGATGATAAGGACGTTTTTGTGGTAAACAATACCAAAGTTTTCCCTGCCAGAATGTATGGTCGTAAGGAAAAAACAGGTGCAAAAATTGAAGTATTCCTTTTAAGAGAATTAAATAAGCCGAATCGTTTATGGGACGTAATTGTTGATCCCGCAAGAAAGATTCGCGTGGGTAACAAATTATATTTTGGAGACAACGAAGAATTGGTAGCAGAAGTAATTGATAATACCACTAGCCGTGGTCGTACCATTCGTTTTTTATGGGATGATGATGATGCAAGTTTCAAAAAAATGTTAGAATTTTTAGGAGAAACTCCATTGCCTAAATATATTAAGCGTAAGCCAGACGAAGAAGATAAAGAAAGATACCAAACCGTTTATGCAAAGCATGAAGGTGCAGTGGCTGCCCCTACTGCAGGTTTACACTTTAGTAAGGAATTAGTGAAGCGCGCCGAAATTATTGGTATCCGTTTTGCCGAAGTAACCTTGCATACTGGATTAAGCACTTTCCGTCCTATTGAAGTAGAGGATTTAAGCAAACATAAAATGGATGCTGAATATTTTAATATTAACGAAGACGCGTGTCGCATTATTAATACAGCTAAAGAAAATGGACGCCGCGTTTGTTCTATTGGAACTACTGCAATGCGCGCTATGGAAAGTAGCGTAACGGCTCAACGTTTATTAAAACCAGCAGAAGGTTGGACCAATCACTTTATCCACCCTCCTTATAAATTTAATATCGCAGATAGCTTAGTAACTAACTTCCATTTGCCTAAAACAAGTTTATTAATTATGACGGCCGCTTTTGCAGGTTATGAATTAGCGATGGAAGCCTATAAGAAAGCCATTAAAGATAAATACCGTTTCTTCTCATATGGAGATGCAATGTAATATATCTAATTGTTTTTATAACTGATATTTAAAAAAGAGCCAAATGCAAAATTTGGCTCTTTTTATTGGCCTAAAATGAACCTTTATTAAATTTAGTTTTAACATTTTTTAGTCCCGATTTTTCGAACTCCTTTTTATTTTTCCGTATAACATAAATTACTTTTCCTGATTTCAAAAATGAGCATTTATTAGAGCATCTACTTTTGCATCTCTAATAATATGATACAAAAAATAAGCATCTCCATTTTCTTAATTTGTATGCTGGCTCAAAAATTGAGTGCACAGGATAAAATGAAGGACAGCTTACAATGGAAAAAACTGCCTGACATAACCGTAGTGGGTAGAAATAGCAAAAGTGATTACCAACAACTACCAGAAATTGTTGGCACCACCATTTATGCTGGGAAAAAGAATGCTTTAATTGTGCTTGAAAATGTACAGGGTAATATTGCCAACAATACCATGCGTCAAGTACTAGCAAAGGTTCCAGGGATACACGTTTGGGAAAGTGACCCTAGTGGTATTCAAATTGGCATTGCAGCAAGAGGCTTAAGCCCTAACCGTAGTTGGGAATTTAATGTTCGACAAAACGGCTATGATATCGCAGCGGATCCATTTGGATACCCAGAAGCCTATTACAATCCACAATTGCAAGCTGTTCAAAGAATTGAAATTGTTAGAGGTCAAGGTGCATTACAATACGGACCGCAATTTGGTGGAATGGTCAACTATATTTTAAAGGATGGCAATGAAATTAAAAAACCCATCGAGTTTGAAACACAACAAACGATAGGAAGCAATGGTTTATTAAATAGTTACAATGCATTAGGTGGAAAGCGTGGAAAACTCCATTATTATTCTTTTTTTGACCAACGAAATGGCGAAGGATGGCGAAATAATAGTCAATTTTATACCAAATCTGGTTTCGGAACCATTACGTATAATTTTACAAATAAATTCTCCCTCAGATTTGAATTAATGTACTCCCATATTAGAAGCCAACAAGCAGGAGGTTTAACCGATGTGCAAATACAACAAGATGCAAGACAAAGCTTTAGAAACAGAAACTGGTTTGATATCACTTGGATGACACCCGCAATCATACTAGAATATGATATCAATGAACATAGCCGTTGGAATACAAAAATTTATGGAACCATCGGTGACCGAAATAGTGTGGGATTTTTACAATCAATTACTGTAAAAGACAGTATCAACATTGCTACAAACCAATTTAATAACAGGATTGTTAATATAGATAAGTACAGAAACTATGGTATTGAAAGTAGAATTATAAGTGATTATGCCATTGGCAAATTTAAAAATACAATTGCTGGAGGTATCAGATTATACAAAGGCAATACGGATAGATTAGCCGACGGTATTGGTAGCACAGGAACCAATTATGACATCACTATAAAAGGAACCTACCCTAAAGATGTGAGTTTTGCATCATCAAATGCAGCAGGATTTATTGAGAACATTTTTAAATTTTCAGATAAGCTATATTTGATTCCAGGTATCCGATATGAATGGCTGGAAGGTTCAGCTGCAGGAAGAAATGGCTTAACCACCAATGGAATAGCTATTAATTTACAAAATATCACCAGAAGTAGAAATTTCCTACTCGCTGGTGTTGGATCAGAATACCATATAACAAAGGCTACAGAATTTTATGCAAATTTTTCTCAGGCATACAGGCCTATTCAATTTGCAAATTTACAAGCACCTCCAACGACAGATGTGGTTGACCCAGATTTAAAAGATGCCAGAGGTTATAATTTTGATATTGGCTATAGAGGTAAAGTAAAAAATTATATTCAATTTGATATTAGTGGCTTTTATTTAAAATATAATAATCGTGTCGGCACCATCACAACTTCAAATACAAATTACAGACTCATCACCAATGTAGGCGCTAGTATTAGTCAGGGTATCGAATCTTATATTGAATTTAATCCAGTAAGGGCATTTTCAAATAGTACAACTACGGATGTCATCTTATTTAGCTCCTACGCATATACGAATGCAACCTATAGTGCTGATCACAAAGACGCTAGTACCAAAGGCAAAAAAGTGGAGAATGCACCTACTGACATTTTCAGAGGAGGTATTAGCTATGGATACAAAAACTTTCTACTCACTGCACAATTAAGTTTTGTTGGCGCCTCCTTTAGTGATGCAAATAATACGGTTGCTTCAAGTGCAAATGGCAATACCGGACGCATCCCCTACTATTCAATAACAGATTTAACAGGTAGTTATAAGTTTTCAAAAATGTTACAATTAAAAGCAGGTATCAATAACATAATGGATGAAAGATATTTTACTAGACGCGCTGGTGGCTATCCAGGACCAGGTGCACTTCCTGCTGATGGACGTAGTTTATTTATTTCAATTGGAGCAAAACTCTAAGACAAAAATCCATTACAAATTAAATAACCCCTTATTCACCAGCTGTAATGTTTTGGTCTTGTGTGCACTTGGCAATAATAAGGAGATATTGTGCGGACTACCACCATAACTCACCATAGTCACTGGCACTTCATTGATGGCGACAAATAGATTCTTTAAAATAGAATCTGTTTTTGCAATTTCATTGCCTACAATAGAAACAATAGTTTGCTCTTTTTCTACTTCAATGGAACCAAAATTGCTTAACTCATTTATAATTTCAGTTAAATGCTCGTCATTGTCTATGGTAACAGATACCGCAACCTCCGAGGTAGTAATCATATCAATAGGTGTCTTGTATTTTTCAAATACTTCAAAAATCTTTCTCAAGAATCCATATGCTAGTAACATTCTACTACTCTTAATTTTCACAGCAATAATTCCGTCTTTGGCTGCTACTGCTTTCACCCCTACCGTACCTGCTTCCTTTTTAATGACCGTTCCTGCTGCATTGGGTTGCATGGTATTTAATAATTTCACCGGCACATTTTCCTGCTGTGCTGGCCATATACAGGTTGGATGTAAAATTTTTGCACCAAAATAAGCGAGCTCAGCGGCTTCATCAAAACTCAACTGTTCAATCGCTACCGTTTTATCTACTACACGAGGATCATTATTATGCATGCCATCAATGTCGGTCCATATTTCACAAACCGAAGCTTTTACGGCAGCAGCAATTAAGGATGCTGTGTAATCACTCCCTCCTCTTTTTAAATTATCTACTTCGCCTTTTACATTTCGACAAATATAACCTTGCGTGATAAATAATTTCTTGGTTGGATGCGTTGCTAATACCCCTGAAATTTTTTCTTTGATCACCGATAAATCTGGTTCATCATTTGCATCTAAACGCATAAACTCCAAAGCAGGAATTAATGCATGATCTATATTCTCTTGTTCTAAATATAAAGAGAATAATTTTGTACTCATTAATTCACCTTGCGCCAATATATCTCTATTCAATGCATCACTTAAGGAAATTCTTTGCGTGATTGTTAAGAATTCAAAATGCTCATCAATAATTGAATTTGCCTTTTCTCTTAATGCTTCTGATTTTAATAAATCTAAAATAAATGAACGGTAATGCTTATCTAAAGTTTCTATTTGATTGGTTGCACCGGCTTTATCTGAATTTGCCAAAAAATTACTAATACCCACCAATGCATTGGTCGTTCCACTTAAAGCACTTAAAACAACAATCGTGGACTCTTCGTCTTTTGTAATTAATTGAGATACCTGGTGCATACGTTCTGGCTTACCAACGCTAGTGCCTCCAAACTTCATTATCTTCATATCCAATATTATTAGAGCTGCAAATGTAAAAAGTAAATCTCAAAACAGACGTTAGTCTTTATTAAATTACTAGCCATTTAAAAATTTGGCTTGTTTATAATTTCAATGCAAATTTATTTGCCAATTGCGATAAATCATTCACTACCTCCTCCACTAATGGAATACCATTTTTCATCCTTTCTCCTTCCATGTTTCGCTCTATATCTCCTGCTACATATACTTGATCATGTCCTTTAACCGGCTTTGCATTTCGGAATCTGTTTAACCAAATATCCATATTAGTTTTAAAATCTTGAGCAGGTCTAAATGCATCAATTCGCATGGCACCTAAAAAATGTCCCAACCCTTCGCCAGGCATATTATCCGGCATGGGAACATAGGCAGGAAATGGTGGCGCCCAGGGGCCAAAACTTGCTCCACTTAGCACGCCACTAAATATATCTACAATACTTCCTAATGCATACCCTTTATGACTTCCTAATTCTTTTTCCGATCCTAATGGCAATAGCGCACCTCCCTTTTTTAATATATGCGCATCATTGCTTGCATTACCCTCCGCATCCTGTGCCCAACCCGTTGGAATGGATTCATTATTTCTTTGGGCAATTTCCAGTTTTCCATTGGCTGCAGTGGTCGATGCAAAATCGGCAACAAATGGTGCTTCATTTCCAGCTGGTACGGCAACTGCAATGGGATTGGTACCCAACATTTTTTCTGTCGAATAAGTGGGAGCCACCAAAGCGCTTGCATTGGTCATGGCCATACCAATCATATCCTGCGACAAAGCCATCATTGCATGATAACCTGCAATCCCAAAATGATTGCTATTTTTTACACTCACCCATCCTGTGCCTACTAGCTTTGCTTTTTCAATGGCAATTTGCATGGCTTTAGGGGCCACCACTAAACCTAAACCTTTGTCTCCATCCACCACTGCGGTAGAAGGTGTTTCATGAACAATTTTAATATTGGGTGCAGCATTAATTCTTCCCGCTTCCCATAAACGCACATAACCCACCAAGCGTGCAATGCCATGACTATCTATTCCTCTTAAATCTGCAGACAATAATACGCTGGTCGCTAAACTAGCGTCATCATTAGAGCAACCCATCTTTAAAAAAACATTTAATGCAAATGCATAAAGTTGATGATAAGAATAAATGGTATCGCGCATAAAATATTTTTCGATGAATGGATTTT